>JAGYOL010000203.1 GCA_018399555.1 Kiritimatiellia bacterium
TCGATAACCTGCACTTTGTTGAGGTTCGGGTTGAAATCAATGCGGTCCAGCCGTCCTTTGAAGCGCAAACCGTTAAAATCGCGACTGGCAATCCGCTCCACTGCGCTGATCATCCAGCCGTCGACGGCGCGTTGCGCCTGTATGGAGGCGAACTGGCGCAGCCGCTCCAGAGCCGCACTCATCTGCAGCACGATCACGGCGGGAGGTCTCGGACCAAAACAGGCACTGATCTCCCGCTCGACCGCACTTCGTAACAGGGTGAAGATTTCATTAGAGTCGGATGAATCTTTGATTGGGGAGTTACCGAACTCTTCGAGGGCGTGGTGGCAGAGATTGCCGAAAGCGAGGGGATCCATCTCGAGTGCGCCGTCATCAATGCTGCGCATCTGCAGAATATCGCTGAGATAGAATGTGAAAGGGCATTGCAGATAGGTGCCGATTCTTGAGGCGCTGATTGTGCGGGGTGTTGCGCAGGGTTGCGGTACGGGCAATTTCAGGCGCCACTTTTCGGGTAGTGATCCGGGCAGGCTGCGTTCGCTATGACTGCATTCGCTGAAGAGTCGTGCGGCGCGTTGTGCCAGAAGCGAGTCGGGGCAGAGAAAGAGCAGCCGTGAGGGTTTGCGCACATCACCTGCGGCATTGCTGCGTTCGAGCAGCAATCGCAGAGCGCCGGGTGTCCGGGTGCGTGCGAGGGAATAGAGGATAAAGGTGTCGCGTGCACTCTTGAGCTCATTGCAGTTCAGCCCCAGGCTGCATCGCAGCGCATCCGGCAGAAAGGGATGCCCGGTGAGGGTGCTTGGCACGCACTCTTCGTTAAATCCGGTTATTACCATCTCAGGCGCAGGGTTCCAAGGCAGCTCCAGCCAGCCTTCGCACTGAATCACGGCTCCGGGGGGCGGCTCCAACTGGTAGATTTCGCTGCTGAGCATAGTTTCGAAGAGTATGTCGATCTGCGGGGCAGTTAAAGCTTCGCCGATTGATGCGGCATCCAGTTCGGTGATGATCTCCAGTATTTTACGGGCTGCCGCACTCAGTTCACGGTCTTTGCGGAATTCGTCGGAGAGTGTGCGTTCTGCGAAAAGGGTACGCAGAGTGGACGTGAGCTGTTCAAAGCGGGAGAGCTCCGGCTGCTGCGTTGCGCTCAGCTCAAGCAGAGCCGCAACCGTCTGCTTGAGCAGTTCGGCTCCGCGGCGGAGTTGCGTATCATCGGCATACTTCGTTTCAGCGGCGGCGAACGTTTTTATCATAACGTCACAGAATGCCTGCACATCAGCGATGTTCTGTGGCAGATGGCGGTTCTGCAGCTCATCGAGTGTCAGGAGCATAGAGGCGTAATCCGCGGTGCTGATGCCGAGCCGGGCGCGACACCAGCGGGCGATGTCATCCTGCCTGATTAAGGCGGAGAGGATTGAGTAGGGAGCCTCATCAGAGAGAGCGATCAGTTGCTGAATCAGACGTGCCAGCGAGGAGTGACGCAGCGGGAAGCCGGCCGGGTTGTGGATGGTAATGTTGCGTGCCAGAAAGGCGGAATGGAGTTCGCGGTAGAGTTCAGCGTCGGCCATGCCGAGAGCCGGCAGCTCTTCGTCGGATTGCACAGATGCGAAAAACGCGGCGGCGGCCGCCGCCTGTGCGGCACTGTCGGCATACTGCGCGATGCACTCATCGGGGATGTCGATTTCAGGGGGGTGGCTGCCGTTCCAGTGCGATGGCAGGGGACGTCCGTAATCATCGAACCCGGCGGCTGAGGATTTGCCTGCGTGTATCAGTAGGGTCACAGGCAGTCGGCTTGCGATGTTTTCCAGCGATTTATAGAGCGCGAGCGGAGCATCCAGCAGTGCGGGCAGCATAATCTGTGTGCAGCCGGAGGGTGCTGCCGGAGCAGCGATAAAGTTCTGCAGCGCCAGAACCGGTGGTGTCAGCTGCGCACCCAGCAGAACATCGAAGTAGAGCTTTTCAATCCGGGCTAGATCGCGCCAGCGCGCTACCTCGATATCCAAATCTTCGCCGGTCAACAGGGTCTCCGCTTGCCGGGCGACGCATTGAAAAGAGAGAGCACCCTCCTCCAGAATCCGCCATATCTCGAGCAGCTGTGCACTCTGATTAAGTGCCCATCGGAAGGTGCGTCTTTGCGGATGTCCCTTTTCCGGAAAGAGAGCGGAAAAATCCTTTAGCTCGATGTTGAGCAGTAAACCGCTCAGCAGGGCCAGTTGCTCGCTCGCAGCGGGTATGCGGCAATCAGTGGTTGTGGACTGCCGCAGAAATTGTGAGGCGAGCATCACACGGGGTGGTATGCAGCCGGAGGAAAAATGACCGGCCAGGCTCTCTCTCAATCGGCGTCCGGCCTGACGGGTGGGGACAATTACGAGGATGTGGTCGAGTGCAACCGTGCCGGAGGGGGTCAGCAGAGCATGAGCGTCCAGCCAGCATGTAACCGCTTCGACCAGCGGCGCACGACTTTCAATAAAAACTTTGGTCATGCTCCTATTTTGGCCGATAACGGCGGGTTTTGCAATGGCGTAATTTGACATAGCAGCCAGTATTTGCTATTATACGCCAAACCACATTTCAACCGCACTTCAGTTGCACTAAAACAGGAGCATTCTTTAATGTTTAATGACGCACAACAAGATATTTTAGACGGATTTGAGGGTGCTGACCGCGCTAACTGGAATGACTGGCGCTGGCAGGTCAAGCACTGCATCCGTGACCTGGAACAGTTTGAGCGGCTTCTCAACGTCAAACTTCCAGAGAAGCTCGAGGAAGAGTTTCGCAAAATCACAGAACTTTTCCCTATGTCGGTCACCCCGTATTACCTATCGCTGATCAACACCGATAATTACGAGAATGATCCGGTATTCAAACAGAGTTTTCCCGGTATTAACGAGCTGGTTATCGGATCTTCCGACATGGATGATCCGCTGCATGAGGACCGTGACTCACCGGTGGAGGGTGTGACACATCGTTATCCCGACCGGGTTCTGCTGCTGGTCAGCAACCGTTGCGCGATGTATTGCCGGCACTGCACGCGCAAGCGCATGGTCGGTGACCGTGACAGCATTCCCGACAAAGCTCAGATTATGAAGGGGATTGATTATATCAGAAACACGCCGCGGGTCCGCGACGTGCTGTTGAGCGGCGGTGACCCCTTCCTGCTCTCTGACGATTACATCGACTGGATTCTGACGGAGCTGCACAAGATAAAACATGTCGAGGTTATCCGAATCGGAACCCGCACCCCAGTGGTGCTACCCCAGCGTATCACGCCTGAGCTGGTCACCATGCTCAAAAAGCATCATCCGCTGTGGATCAATACGCACTTCAACCACCCGCGTGAGCTTACGGCCACATCGCGCCGTGCTCTGGCAATGCTGGCGGATGCCGGTATACCGCTTGGCAATCAGTCGGTTCTGCTGGCGGGGGTCAATGACTGTCCGCGTATCATGCGCTCTCTGGTTCACAAGCTGGTTTACAACCGCGTGCGTCCCTATTATCTCTATCAATGCGATCTCTCGCGCGGATTGGCTCATTTCCGCACCCCGGTCGGTAAGGGTATTGAGATTATGGAGAATCTGATTGGTCACACCAGCGGATTCTGTGTGCCGACCTATGTTATTGACGCTCCCGGCGGAGGCGGCAAGATTCCGGTGATGCCCAACTATCTGATTTCATGGTCAACCAACAAGGTTGTGCTGCGCAATTACGAAGGAGTTATCACAACCTACAAGGAGCCGGATTCCTACGAGCCGACCTTCTGTGACCGCAACTGCGACAACTGCGATCTGGAACTGGCTCTTGACGACGCCGAAGAGTGGCGGGCGGTGGGTATTCAGAAACTGCTGGCCGACTATGACAAATCGATTTCACTGGTGCCGGAGGGCAATGCGCGTCACAGTCGCAGAGATGATGAAGACCAGGCATAGATGCGCTTATGTTTTTGATCGACTACATTATCTTCGCTCTCTATATGACCGGTGTGCTGTCGGTCGGAATCTACCACTTCCGGCGTAACAAGGATGCCGAAGACTACTATGTCGGCAGTCGCTCCATCAAGGCGCATCATGTGGGACTTTCGATTGTGGCCACCGATGTCGGCGGGGGATTCTCGATCGGGCTCGGCGGTGTCGGTTTTGTGATGGGTCTCTCGGGCAGCTGGCTGCTCTTCACCGGTCTGGTGGGGGCCTGGCTTTCGGCGGTCTTTATAATTCCGCGTGTCAAGCGGGTGGATGCGGCCGAGAGTATGATGACCTTCCCCGACTTTCTGCGCTATCGTTATGATGACAGGGTGGCACTGTTGGCCGCTTTAATCTCCGGGGTGGGCTATCTCG
>JAGYOL010000204.1 GCA_018399555.1 Kiritimatiellia bacterium
CCGTGATCGCCCCAGAGGCAGACGACTGTATTGCCGGCAAGACCCAGCTCCTCCAGCTTGTCGAGCAGCTTGCCAATCTGGGCGTCGATGTACGAGACACAGGCACGGTAGCCGTGGAGCAGCGTCCGCTGCTGCTCTTCGGAGAGAGACTCACTGGAATCCGAGGGCATATCGCTGTAGGAGCGCAGTTCACCATAGTTGTGGTAGGCGAAGACGGGACTGCCCTGTGCCTGCTCCTGAAATGGATGTATCGTGATATCTTCACGGTTATACATGTCCCAATATTTTTTCGGCGCAACAAAGGGCAGGTGCGGTTTCTGAAAACCTACGGATAAAAAGAACGGCTTGTCACTTTTGGCAAATTTATCGAGCAGGCGGCAGGCTGCCGCCGCGATGGCCCCATCTTTGTATGCTTCGTCCGGCACATTGTTATCAAGACACTCAGTGGCCGGTGAGGTCATTGGACCGCCGGTTTGCTCCATCTCTTTTCTTCTGGCACCACCGCTTTTGAAAATTTTGCCGCTGGCCTTGACAGCCTTTATGCCGCGGTTAAATGCTGTGCGGGTTTCGGGGTGCAGGTAGCCGCCGACGACTTTGCCGTAACTTGTTTCGGCGAATCTTAATGGTTCGGAGGCGTAGGGGATCGACCAAGATGGTTTGTCGTAGTCCTTGTCCGCGCAGCCGGGGGCATGATAGGTTTTGCCGACACCGGTTGTTTCATAACCCTGCTGGATCAGGTATTGCGGCAGAGTCAGAACATCAGGGTTGACACTGCGCATCGGTGTGTCTAGATCCCAGACACCGGTGCTGTCGGGGTAGAGACCGGTCATCAGGCTGGCGCGGGTCGGACCGCAGACAGCCTGCTGGCAGGCGTTGTTTAAAAAGATTGTTCCCCGGGCGGCCAGCCGGTCGATGTTGGGAGTAATAATCTCTTTGTCTCCGTAACAGCCCAGCACCGGTTTCAAATCATCCACCGGGATCATTAGAATGTTAAGGGGTCTGGGGGTGGACTGTGCCATTGCCGTAATTTGGCCGAGGGCGGTCAAAGTGCCGCCTGCTGCTGTGCAGCGGATAAAACTTCTTCTGCTGATCATGCTCGCTACTCCGTTGATACATGCTTTCAGCTCCCACAGATTCTGCGGAAGACCCTAAAATTTCAGCTCATTGTACAGTCTGATCACCGCCAGCTCTTTGGCTTTGGCTTCAATTTCGACTGTCAGATCAAGCTCGCGCCAGAACTCCGGGAAATCATTCGTGTCTATGTAGTCGTGGTGTTTGTGCGGCTGGCCGCTATTCCATCCATCCTTAGGACTCGAGAGATGAAAGAGAGGCTCTCTGTTCCAGGTGCGAAGTGCTGCTGCGGTTGCTTCCTCCGCGCTCAGATTATCGGGCAGGCAGCGGTGATGATGCAGATCGTACACCAGCGGAACACCTGTTCTCAGGCAGAGTGGCAGCAGGTCGACCGGGGTGTAAACTCTGTCATCATTTTCGATTGTCAGGAGTTTACGCAGATCTTTGTCGAGCGCATTGATGTTGCGCTCAACCCTCTGTAACGCCTGGTTCTTGTCACCATAGGCGCCACCGCCGTGAATATTGATTACATCCGCGCCGATCCAGCCGGCCACCTGACACTGATAGTTCAGTTCATCAAGTGATCTGGCGGTTATCGCCGGATCCGGTGAGCTGAGCAATGTAAACTGATCGGGGTGAAATGTGAGCCGGATGTTGTGTTTTTTCGCATTGAAGCCACAATCTTTAAAACTGCGTATTATCTGGTTGCCTTCGGGCAGTTCGCTTACCGAATAACCCATGTCGGGATGGGTTTTAAGCGGCAGAATGCGGCTGTTGACGCGAAAGGCGCCGATCTTGTTATGATGGCAGAACAGGATGGCTTGCTGCAGTGCCAGGGCGTTGGATAAACACAGGGATGAGATTTTTCGCTCTCGCTCGCCTTCTTTCAGGGTGGCAAGATGCCTGGCCGTTGTGGTGCGGAATTTGATGGGGGCCTCATGAAAGAGACAGCATAGTCCTAGTCGCAACATAATTTGTTTTCTCTGGCAGCGCGTTGTCAGTCGTTGAAAAGTACCGCACCCATCTCCCGGATCGAGGTGAATACCGGCGGATCGCTGTACGCTCTGCCCAAGATAATGTGATCGCGGATCGGGATGTCCAGCAGTTTGGCGGCGTCGACCATCCGGCGCGTTATGGCGATATCCTGTGAAGAGGGGGTCGGATCGCCCGAGGGGTGGTTGTGTGCCAGAATAATGGATTTGGCACGGTAGCGGATGGCTTCGGTGAATATCTCGCGCGGATGCACCGGTGTCGAGTCGATCAATCCCATGGTTACTTCCACCGGATTACGAATAAGCTGATTTTTAGTATCCAGCAGCAGAACCCAGAATTTTTCCTGCTTCAGTTCAACGGTCAAAGGATTGAGCGCGTTGTAGGCATCGCACGGGCTCTCGATTTTAAGGTTAATCTGATTCTGTCGGCAACGTTTGGCTATGCGCAGGCCAAGTTCCATCGCTACGGAGAGCTCCATCGCTTTAACCTTGCCCAGTCCGGGAATCCTGTGCTGAATCAACTCATTGTGATCCGCCTGCGCCAGGTTTACCAGCCCATCGAATTCCGCCAGAATATGCCGGGCCAGATTGATGACATTCTTCCCTTTGATTCCTGAGCGCAGCAGGATGGCAATAAGCGCGGCGTCGGATAAATTACCGCGCCCGATGCGTTCCAGCTCTTCACGCGGTTTGAGGGATTCATGCAGATATTTAAGCGGGCTGCTCTCCGGTGCTTCGCCGGTTGACCATCCGTGTCCGGAGATCGAACTGGAATCAGTTGTGTTTGACAGCGGTTTTTCCGTACTCATGCCATAATTTTAACACTTTTGCGGCTGTCTGTTCAAGAGAATCATCTTCATCGATTCGGCACCAGCTCGTTGCAAACTGATGACGGAACCAGGTTTCCTGCCGTTTGGCCAGTTGACGTGTGCGTGCACAGATTCGTTCGATGGCCTCGGTTTCGGTGATTTCACCATTCAGCACGGCAGTGGCCTCACGATAGCCGATGGCCGCCCGGGCGGTTCCGGACCAGCAGGGGTAGCGTTCGCGCAGACGGCGTACTTCATCAAGCAAACCCTGTGCGAACATGTTCTCCACGCGCCGGCGGATGCGCCGGTGCAGCTGGTCACGGGGCATCGTCAGTGCAATAATCGCCGGCTTAGGCGCGCATTGCCAGTTGGTCGGCAACGCACCGCACTCATCCAGATGAACGAGGGCGCGGATCAGGCGGCGCGGATTAGTTTCGTTCTGGACCGGGGCCGCGGAACTTTCGAGCCGGCACTGCAGTTCGCGTTGCAGCGCCTGAATCCCATCGGTTTGCCAAATCTTCTCCCATTTTTCCCGGCGGTGCGGGTCAACCGCAGCGCTCTCCAGCCCGCTGGTCAGGGCTTTGATATACAAGCCGGTGCCGCCGGTTACAATAAGGCCGCTTTCTGAATCGGCGAGGCTCCGGCGTGCGCTCTGAAGCCAAATGCCGGTGTTGAAATTCTGATCGGGAGTCGCCAGGTCGATGCCGTAATAAGAGACAGCATTACGCTCCGCCGGGGTTGGTTTGGCTGTGCCAATATCCATGCCTTTGTAAACCAGCATTGAATCGGCGGATAAAATGGAGCAGTTTTCGCGTTCGGCGATGATCTGGCAGAGCGCGGTTTTGCCGGTTGCGGTGGCTCCGGCCAGTATGCGGAGCTCATTGATCATCCTGTTCCTTTTCAGCATTACGGCTGTGCATGAATTCGCAGAGAACAAAAAGAAAGGCACCAATGCATATGGCGGAGTCGGCGATGTTGAATGCGGGAAAATGGTTTTCGCCGATGTAAAAATCCAGAAAATCAATCACGCGCGACAATCTGATCCGGTCAATCAGATTGCCGATAATGCCGCCGCAGATGAGAGCGGGCAACAGGATTGGGAAGTGCAGCTTCCCGAAGAGCTGTTTGCGCTGCGCTATGATGAAGATCAGCGAGAAAACTGAAAAGGCCACCAGCAGATAGCGTTGCCCTCCCAGCATGCCCCACGCCGCACCGGGATTCTCAACATATGACAGATTAAAAAAGCCCGGGATAACCTCGACGGAGCGCAGCGGCTTGAGACGGCTCACCGCCAGATATTTGGTCGCCTGGTCCAGCGACACAATCAATGCAGCCAGCGATAAACTCCTGAACAGCCCTGTAATATCATTGTTCATCATTGTTTTTGTTTTAGGCTTGAAAAACTGATATAGGCCGCACTACCTCTGCAATGATTATTTCCGCCCATC
>JAGYOL010000205.1 GCA_018399555.1 Kiritimatiellia bacterium
CGGGATTTTAAAGAATTTTCAAGTGGATAAAACAACCATAAAATAACAGGAGAACAACATGAGACGGATGAACAGATGGATCGGCATTGTTATATGCCTGTCGTTAACTTTACTATCCCGCAATCTCAGTGCAGGTACTATCGCCTACTGGGATTTCAGCTCTGACAGTAACGGAGTCACCGATGTTTCGGGCTATTTCCACACTCTTGTCAACAACGGTGTGGTTATCAGTAACGGAGCTGCGGTATTCGATGGCACCCACACTGACACTGTCTTCAGCACCGCTGACACACTTGACCTGAGTGGTTACTCAAAACTTACGGTCGAGTGTTTTGTGCGCACGACAAGCCCCAATACGGCTATGATCCTTGAACACTCCGAGGATTTCAATAACACTAGCAACTACGGCAGTTTTTTTCTGCTTTCTGATGATACGGGAAGATTGACCGCAAGCTTCAGACCGACCTCTTCGTATCACAGTGATTACGCCCCCGATGGAACCCTCAGTGATGGAGAGTGGCACCACGTGGCCTGGGTTTACGATTCAGCTATTACCACAACCGACCGCTTCCGACTCTATGTCGATGGTGTCCAGCAGACGCAGGACCCCGACCTGACAAGCACCACGCCAACACCTCTATTGGATAGAATCCTTTATATAGGTTCCCGTGCGAATTCTTATTTAAAATTCACCGGCGAAATAGATGACCTGCGTATCTCTAATCATGCCCGACCTACCAGCGAATTCTTAACTGAGCGAACCGTAGGTGAGGCACCGGTGATCGCCCACTGGAAATTCGATGAAAGCGCCCCTTACGCTGACGATTCCGGCAATGGCAACACCCTGACTGGTAGCGGAGTGACCTTCACTGACGGCATCGCGTTTTTTGATGGTAACCAGAGTGCCTTCAACACCGCCGCAAACCTGAATCTCAGCGCCTATGACAACTTGACGGTTGAATGCTTTATCCGCACCACCTCTGTAGGCATGATTGTTGAACACTCTCCCAACATCAACGCACCCAATGCCGGCGGTTTCTTCCTGAATATGAACGCTGACTATCCCGGAAGAATAGAAGGCACAATTAAAACCGCCAACCACTGGCACTCAGACAACTGCGAGGCCGGCGTAATGAATGACGGGCAGTGGCACCATGTCGCATGGGTTTACAATTCAAATATTAACAACACCTACCGATACAACCTATATGTAGATGGAGTTCTGCAGCTTCAGAACCCGGCAACTACAAGTGTGACACCCACCGCATTGCGCAATGATATACTTTATATCGGCTCCCGCGGCAACTCATCCATGCAATTCGCTGGTGAGATTGATGAACTACGCATTACCGGACGGGCGCTGGCCCCCGTACAGTTTCTGAAAGCCCCCTCAACCGAAATGCCGGAAGTCATCGCCTACTGGCCCTTCTCAACAAGTGCGCCGCTGACAGATGCAAGCGGTAACGGTCACTCCCTGACCAATGCAGGTGTAACATTCGAGAAAGGTGCTGCAGTTTTCGATGGCACGCACACCGCCTTCAGCACACAGCCTTCAACGCTCAATCTGTATCCATATTCAGCACTGACCGTGGAATATTTCATCAAGTCGACTGCAACTGAAAGCGCCATTGTTATAGAACACACTGATAAATTCTGGGTAAGCGGAAATCTGGGTGGATTTATATCGACACTGAACGAGAATAACAGCGGGCAGCTTTCGGGCGGTTTTTCATTCCCTAGTGGCGAATTCAACATCGATTACACGCTTGCTGATACGGTTCTGGACGGGCTGTGGCATCATGTGGCTATCGTTTATGATTCGGATACCGACGGCGGAGATCGCGTACGCCTCTACTTTGATGGTATCCAGCAATACGAAGGCGATAAAGTCAGTGACGCAGGCACGATTTTTCTTAACGATGTCCTGTACATCGGCTCGCGGGCCGACACAGAATTAAAGTTTGTCGGCCAGTTGGATGACATCAAAATCACGGGTGCCGTACTAACGCCAGCTGAATTCATGAACGAGCGCAGCGGTGTTGTCGGAACATTAATTCTTATTTTTTAATCAAGCACATCACTACATGAATTTTTCACGGAAAAACAACCTGCGAACCAGACCCCGGCATAAGTCCGGGTCTGGATTCGTTATCAGCCTACTGACATTCATAGTAACAGCAGAGATCATCTATGGTTCTGTTACCAATGACGTCGTATTCACCGCCAATTACGACGGAATTCAACAACGTTATGTTGAAATTCTGCCCGATGGCTTTAATCCGGATGGCACCAATGACGTGCTGATATGTCTGCATGGGCATGGTTCTGACCGTTGGCAGTACGTTAACCTTGACCGCGGCGAGACCACCGCCGCACGTGATACTGCACGGGCAAACAGAATGATATTCATCTCGCCGGACTACCGTGCGACAACATCCTGGATGGGCCCTGCCGCAGAGGCCGATATGCTGCAGATCATAGCTATCCTCAAAGCGCAATACAACGTAGATCGCGTGATTATCAGTGGAGCTTCCATGGGTGGCAGCAGCTCCCTGACCTTCACTGCAATGCACCCTGATCTGATTGACGGCGTGATTGCTCTCAACGGACTCGCCGACCATGTGAACTACGAAAATTTTCAGGATGCCATTGCGGAATCCTTCGGCGGCACTAAAACAGAGGTGCCGGAGGAGTACTATAATCGCAGTGCTCTCTATTTTGCAGAAAACTTCACCATGCCCTTTGCCATCTCCGCCGGAGGACTGGACACATCCGTGCCACCTGAGAGCGTGATGGAGCTTGCCGGAATAGTCGAGACAAACAATCTCTTGACACATATCGACTATGTCGCAACCCGTGGACACTCCACCGACTACGCCGCCTCGCTGGCAGCCTACCGGTTTGTCGTGAACACAGGCACTGTGACTGTCGTAACAAATCCTTCAGTTATCGCTCATTGGGACTTCAGTCCGGTTGGTAACGGAACCTATGACATCTCAGACAACGGCAACACACTCGTTAACAACGGTGTCACAATGCAGGATGGAGCTGCCGTCTTCAATGGCACACATACCCTGTTCAGCACAGCAGCCCCTCTCAATCTGTCAAGCTACACAAACATCACGGTTGAGTGTTTTATATGCACAACCGAAACAAACAACCTGATGATGATTCTTGAGCACTCTGTCAATACCGGCTCCAGTTCTGGGAGTTTTTTCTTTAATCTCAACGAAAAATATCCTGGACAGGTTTTCGGATCATTCAAAACGTCAGCGTCCTGGAATATCGACCAGACAAGCGCTGATGCGGCTGCTGACGGCATGTGGCATCACATTGCATGGGTCTATAACACAGGCAAAAGCGGGGCAAACCGCACAATTCTATATCTTGATGGAATTGCGCAAGGAACATATCTCTCGTTTACAGACGACACACCCACTGCGCTGCGCAATGATATTCTCTACATCGGTTCGCGTGCCGACAACACATTTAAATTCATCGGGAAACTGGACGACCTGCGTATCTCCGACACAGTCCTGATACCAGAACAATTTCTACAGGAAAGATCGTCCACCCCTCCTACCCCCTTTGCTTACTGGCGTTTTGACAAAGGCAACCCACTTGCCGACTCTTCCGGCAATGGCAACACATTGACCGAGACCGGGGTCAGCTTCTCAAAAGGTGCGGCTGTTCTAAACGGCAGTCACTCCGCTTTCAATACGCTTAACACACTTGACCTGAGCTCCTTTGAAAATCTTACGATTGAGTGCTTTGTCCGAACATCCGTGTCCTCAAAAATGATGCTTCTGGAGCACTCCGCACTGTTCTACCAGAACCCGGGTGCCTTCCTTCTGGATGTTAACGAGAGCGCGGCAGGTGATATAATGGGTGGATTCTGCACAGCACCCGATGTTAAACTTAATCTTGATATATCAGCAGCGGGAATAATTTCCGATGGTCTCTGGCATCATGTTGCCATTGTGTACGACAAAAATGCGACAGGAACCAAAAGATCAATACTCTATGTTGATGGCATTGCACAGGAAACCTACGCATCCTGGACTGATGACAGTGCGGTTTCATTTCGCAATGCGGCATTCTATATCGGCTCCCGTGCCAACAGCTCTATGAAATTCAGTGGGACTCTCGATGACATCCGCATTACAGGCGCAGCGTTAACTCCGACAGAATTCATGCAAACCCGCTCATATTATGGAGGAACGGCAATTTCAATTAACTAACCAAGAAGGCGGTCGCTATGCGGCCGG
>JAGYOL010000206.1 GCA_018399555.1 Kiritimatiellia bacterium
GCACATCGCTGATCGCCCCGGTGTAGAGCTGTTCATAACGCGCCAGCAACTCACTGACCGGAATCGGAAAATCGCAGATTGAGACGCATTCACGCGCCGCGATCAGCCGTTCCAGTTTCATCATCTTCGCTTCCTTCTGGAGCATGGTTTCTTCTTGTTTTTTTTTGTTCATTATTTTTATACTTTAATTTTTACGAAGCAATGAATTAACGTTAATCATGTAATCCTGTCAAAAAATCTCTTCTTTACATCACTCCCATGCCGCCATCTACCGCGATGGTGGTGCCGTTGATATAGCGTCCGGCTTGTGAGCAAAGCAGCAAAGCCGCGCCGGCGGCATCACGAGGTTCTGCAAAATCACGTACCGGTATTTTCTCCCTCACCTTTTTCACATACTCAGGATTTGACAGAGCCGCATGATTGCGAATTGTGTTAAAAACCCCGGGCGCAATATTGTTGACTGTGATTCCATCCGAAGCCACAATCAGCGCGAGATTGCGCATCAGATTCTCTAAAGCCGCTTTACTGGCGGCATATATCGGCATTTCCGGGTGCGGTTTACGCTCCTGAACGCTGCCGATTGTGACCAAACGCCCCCAGCCGCGCTGTTGCATTGCCGGATAAGCAGCTTGAAACAACTGCAACACCGAATGAAAGTTGACCTGCATCTGCATCAGCGCATCATCAGGTGTTACATCAAGCCAGTGTTTGCGCATTTGCACAGATGCGTTGGCAATCACAATATCAGGTGCACCTACAGTCGCAACAGCATCATGCAAAATTTTGGAGCCCATACCCGCTTCACTCAGATTGCCGGTAACCGCACCGCTCGCAGGTGCAAATTGCCGCACTTCTTTCAAAGCGCTTTCAAGTGTTTCATCCATGCAGATATCATGCAATATCACGGTGGCACCAAACTCCGCAAAAGCCAGCGCTATCCCATGTCCAATGCCACGCGCTGATCCTGTTATAAGTGCTGTATGACCTTCCATAGAAAACATATCTCTTTTTTTATCATTCATAGTTCCAACCTTCTCAAAACTGTCATTTTTGTGGACTTTGTGGACTCAGTGGACTTTATGGACATTCCATTCTCAACTTTCCACATCCTACAAACCTTCATCCTTTATAATTCATCCTTCATAATTCAATTGTAGATATCCTCGACATCCGCATGATCGGCTTTAAACCAGAGCGAACGTCCGATGAGAATAATCACACCACCGAGCAGATAGGCCAGCGAGAGCGATCCAAGTCCCGTCGCGAGTCCGAGCGAACTCTTCATCATGCCTAGAATCGTCGGCGAAAACGCACCCACCAGAAAAGCGAAGGAGAGCATCAGTCCGGTGGCTGAAGCGCGATATTGCGGCTTGATTACATCGAACAGCGATGCGAACAGATTTGAATCATAGATTCCCCGAAACAGACCAAAGATTCCCATCATCAGATAGCAGAGCGGTGCCGAACCGGTCAACGCCATGCCGAGGATAAACGGCGCCCCAAGCAGCAGCCCGAAAGCATTGGCTTCAAAACGGATTGTTTTGCGTACAGCGGCCCAGCGGTCGGTCAGTTTGCCGCCAATAAGCACACCGAAGAAGGCACAGATATAATGATAGAAGACCGAAGAGAAGCCCGCCTTTTCCAACGGCAGTTCCAAATTCTGATTCAGGTAGGTCGGCATCCAGGTGTGAAAACCGACATTCACATAGACCATGCAACCAAAGGCCAGCGCCAAGGTGATGGCAGAGCGTTTACTCAGAATATGCCTGATTGTTTTACCGACCGGCATGCGCACTGCGCCGTCAACATGCTTTTCGTTCGGAGTGTTGCGCATGAAGAGCAACAGCACAAAGGCCCACAACACACCGATTCCTCCAAACAGGAAAAAAGGTGTCCGCCAGCCGAAGCTTTTGCCTAGATAGGCCGAAAAGAAACCGCTGAAGGTTATTCCGGCATAGAGCGCGGTCTGATGGATCGAAAGAGCCATGGCCCGGCTGCTGTCATGAAAACGGCTCAGCAATGAAGTCGCCGGAGGATAGTAAAAAGCTTCACCGCCACCGGTGGCCATGCCATAAAAGACAATGAATGCCAGCAATCCACCCCCCATACCTGTCAGCAGAGTACCGGTACTGAATACAATAATGCTTATAAGTATTTGTTTTTTACGCCGCATACGGTCGCCCAGAAAACCGGCCAGAGGCACACAGAGACCGTAGATCGCAATAAAGACACTCTGAACCAATCCAGCCTGGGTGTCGCTCAGATCAAGCGACTCCTGAATCAAAGGCAAAACCGCGTTATAAATCTGCCGATTACCCTGATGCAGAAAGAAGGCGATCCATAACAATGTGACAAGCAGCCATTTGTATGACGGAGGCGTTTCGCCTCCGTCATTGCGATTCGTTTGCTTAAAAATCATATCAATCCCATCATTTTATTATGAACACTGTGGCGGACGGAAAGACGCTCAAGGTCAGAGTTCCGCCATCCACGGTGAATTTCTTCTCGAACGACTCATTCGCACCCTGCACGCTCCAGCCGTCAAAACCGGATGACGCCGTGATCAAATCCGCAGAGAGCAGTGTCAGATGCCCGCTTACAAATCCATCGGGCACCACCACGACACCCGCTGCCGGCAGGATCACATCCCCGGTTACAGTCAAGCCACCCGACACCGCACCGGCGGCGAAACCGCCGCCCTCACCGATCACCAGATCGCCTTCGATTGCACCGGAACCACCCAGCAGACCACCGCTCAGAACCATCACCTCGTTATCGGAACCGGTGGCGGAACCAGAGTTGTTCTCCACCAGAAGTGTCGCATTGGAAATCGTCACCGAACCATTGAAAGTTGACGCGCCAGCGAGGGTCTGCACTGCGCCTCCGCTGATTCGCAGCCGACCTTCACCGGTAATTGATCCTGAATACACACCGCCGGAGCCATCGACTGTCAAACTTCCCGAAGAAAGCCCCGGTCCCAGATCAACGCCGCCTCCGCCACTCAGGGCTGCGACACTCTGCGATGCTCCGTTCAGCTTTACCGTTGCTCCCGAACTTACATTCAAAACGGTAGCCGCAGGCAGTGCGTCCGCTCCGCGGCGCATGATTGCAAGCACCTGTCGATGTGTCAGCGGCACATCAAAAATCTCAACCTCATCGATATTGCCTTCAAACCGTTTGCCGTCCGGCTGTTCCATGCGTCTGATATAAAAGTAATCCTGAGTAACAATAAGCGTTCTGGAAGCTATGTCCTGATTCACTGCGACTCCGTCGATATACAGAGTTCGTCGTGAACTGACGGGATCATAGACCGCCGCGACATGATGCCACCCCTTCACACCAGTTCCAAAATTTAATCCGTCCACATCGTAACTCTCAAGCGCAACCCCCGCATTGGTGTACCTCACACCTATACGCATATCAGAAGTGCGCGTCAATCTGATGACATGGCAAGCGCTGTGTTCCGTCTTGCCCAAAAACAGCGCCGCACTCTCAGGGTCTGCTCCTATATTCGGTTTAATCCACATTGAGAAGGTGGCCGCATCATTGCCATTCGGCATCAACGCAGGCAGCACAGTGTTGGTCCAGGCCAGATATCCCGACGCCAGTGAGTTGCCCCAACGTGCGTCCGATGACACGGACGCGCTTTCGAACGCCATCAGATCATAACCGTTGCCGCTGCTGTCCTGTCCGGGCTGTGCCGCATTGTCAAAGCTGTAGCGGGCGACCGGCGCGGGGATACCGAGCACACTTTGAAGACTCTGCACCTGTGACACGCTCAGGACACAATCGAAGATGGCCACCTCATCCATCAATCCATCGTAGTAGTTCGCGCTACTGTAGCCGGTGCCGCCCAGTTGGAAGAGCAGACTCTTGATGTTCAAATCATTAGAACGCGTATCCAACGATTTCAAAACACCGTCGATATATGTCTTTCGTGTACGGGTTGAGCCGTCATAGGTGGAAACAATCAGGTGCCACCCCGAGCTTACCGTGTCATCAAAGAGATCAAACCCGGCATCTACAATCAGGTTGTTGCCAATGTTTGAAAACAAAATGTTCGTAGTGGTGTTGAACCGGCACACGCAACTTTCTAAACCTTTAGTAGCCGGATTACCCCAGTGCAGAATCGCTCCCTGATAGTTGCCGATATCGGGATTGCACCATGCCGCAAAGGTATAGGAGCTGTTGCCGACCGGCATGGCAGCCGGAACACCGGATGGGTAGCGCAACAT
>JAGYOL010000207.1 GCA_018399555.1 Kiritimatiellia bacterium
ATTCATCTTGTTTTCTCTGTCCTTTCTTTTACTCTGTTCTTTGATTTTGCCATCCGCTTGAATTTACAGGGTCCCTGAAAAAGCTGACGCAGGGTTTTCATGGTTGCGGCACTGTAGTTGTTGTAGTCAACGCATTCCATAGCGATGCCGTCGGCACCCTGTTCCCATGCCATCCGGACCATAACAGATGTGACATCCGGCAGGCTCAGGCCTGTTGTCCTGTGATATTCCGGAAGACCCTTTTTTGTGAAATTGTACATTGAAACCGGGAAAAGGACTCGACAATGTCCGTCGCAGTAATTCATAACGGCCTGATAAATTTCGCGGGTGCTCTCGAACGGTCTTTTTTTATCCCAGTCAACCGACATGACAACCAATGTATCAACTATCCCCTCTTTGACCAAACACCGCCAGTCGATACCTCGTTCAATGAGAGTCATATCGCGGGCCCCGGGTGTCATATCGATGTCGGCCACCCCCAGCATGAGTTTCATATCGCCGCCGTTCGAATCAAGATGTTGACGTAATGCCGCGAACCAGGCATGCGTGCTTTCAGCAACAAAAGCACACCAGCGGGGGTCAGTCGCATCTGCGGGAGGCTCGCATTCGTAACGGGCTTTCCAGCGTCTGATTTCCGGTGCGACATATTCATACGCAGGGCTCCATCCTCCTGTGCGCCATGTGTCTATAAAAAATCGGCGCACTCCCCGATCAATCATCTCATCCACAAGACGCAATCTGTGGGCGACCACTTCCGGATAGGTCAGACTGCATCTGCCCGACCAGGGCAAGCCATCTGCGGTCATACCCCAGAACTGCGGATGTTCCAGATTCCATGCGCCGAATGTATGACTCCACCAATGCGTCTCCTCAAAAGGCCAATGCGCACCGGCGGACATATCCCGTTTCGCGCACTCCCGCACAACATAACGCAGAATGTCGGGCTCGGCTTCATAGTACCGGACCCATCCCCAGGTGTGCCGATTGTCAGGCAGACGCCGCTTATCAAAGGGAGCCCGCACGGGCGGCATGCTTTCCTCCCGGCTGCGATAACGCACTGTCGCGCCGCTGCTGACACGCCACAATATTGTATTTGCGCCTGTGCCCGAAACGTAATCCAGTATGGCGTTATTCCCTTGCGGGGTCTCCGTATCAAACATGGCTGTTCCATCAGGAGCGGTCACATGCACGAAATCAATATGGTCGATCATGGCAGCCGCCTCGAAACGTTCTTCTGCTTCGGCAGTGACCGCAGCGATGAACAGCAGGACATTCAGTATTGTCATCAAACAGTTGATTTTCATTGCATCTCCCCCGCAAAAAGCCGTTTTCTTGTTATCCGCGGCAGAGATGCCGGATATCCCTGTCCACATTCAAACTCAACAACGCGTCCTTTTAGAACGCGCTTTCCCGCGGCATCCTGTTCAAGCAGTATATTCTCGCAATGATGCAGACCTATATCAGCGGGGCCGATACCGCAGGCATGCTGCAGGCGTCCGTCGACAGCCATTTTCAGCAAACCCTCCGCGTCCCGGAAAGCCAGTACTGAAAGAGCTCTGCCAGTGTCTGCGGGAGCGTCAGCCTGAACCCCCACAAAATCACCCCTGGCATCGCGTGAGCCGAAAGTCAGATGACCGTTTTCGCGCAGGTAGAGCTGCCAGCCGAGGGGATGCTCACGGTAAACGCCCATAGCAATAACCTGAGTCCCCTTTTCCGGCAATTCATCAATAACAACCCGGACCTTTACAAAAAACGGTTCTTTTCCCAAGACCATATCACCTGGTTGCCGGAAAGACCAGCCACCCTCACTCATTTTCCGCCCCTGAGTAACTTCGCCTTTTGCGGCTTTCAAAACAGGCAGCGCACCGACATTCTGCAGACGAGCGGCGATCGTACTTCCGGTGAGGCCAGCCTCGACGCATCCTGCTGCGGGCATAAAGGCAGCCGGCTCCCGGAGATCAATCCGCGCCCGGTAGATTTTGTAAAAACCGCTACGATTGTTTTCATAAATAAGTTCGCGTCCATCCGGCGACCAGCAGGGGCTTTTGGAATTTCCCGGACCGGTATCGAGTCTGGCGATTCCACCCGAAAGCGCATGCTGAACATAGACGCCCCAGGACGGATCACCTGGCATAAACCCCGTAAAAGCTATGAAACGTCCGTCGGGAGATATCCGAGGCGCATAGGCACTCATCTCAGGCGGTGTCAAGTGGATGAAATTATAAGGACTGGCAAGCTGTGCCGCACACAAACGCCAGTTCTGGCGAAACCCCTGAATCTGCGCCCACACCATTGTTCGTCCGTCAGGCGAGAGCGACGGCTGCACGGAACCGAAAGAGCGGGCAAACACCTCATACACACATTCGGGGGTGCGCTCGCTGTTATCGGGAACAAGATTGAGCCGCCAGATCGATGCGCCGTTCATAGATGAATTTAAAGGGTTGTCCCTGACACCCGGCGGCAGCTGGTGATTACGGGTGGATGTATAGTACACGGTTTTGCCGTCAGACGAAACCACCGGTGTATAATCGCGCCAGTAACCCTGCGTCAGCACACGTTCAACTCCGTTTTCCAGCAGTCGCAATCCGCAACCGCTGCACGCCTTATCCCCGGACGGGGCATCCTCAACCGCAGTACCATAACGTTGGTCGACAGCATAGATCAACCCTCCGTCAGGAGTCCAGGCCGGATAACAGGCATCCCCTGTGCCGGCATCGGCGATTTCCCTTTTTCCGTCATCCAGATTCAGCACGCAGACACGCAGTTTGTCATAGCGGTCGGTCTGAAAAGCGATGCTTTTTCCGTCAGGCGACCAGACAACTTCCGTATCGTTGCCGCGGCCATCCGTGACAGCGGATATTTCGCTGACGCGGCACCAGCATGGCGGAAGTGTACGACAGCCGGAAAATACAAGCAGATATAGAACTGCGATCAGCGATAAACGCATAAGTTTTAATCCCTTCAATCCGTATATTTCAATGAACAACGCTGAAACCTGCAGGTGTCTAATGCAGCAGAATCAGCGTTCCTTCAAACTTCAGATATTTTTTATCAAGATATTCCGTCACGGCCTCAATTTCCTCCATGCTCAACACATTATCATAAATCAGAATTTCGGCGATCTGACCATCGAAGTAATCCTGATTGTTTAATGAAGTCCTGCCGATCTGTGAACGAATATGGCCGGAGGGGTCAGCATCGGGACCTGACATCGTCTGGGTCGCATATACGGTGCCGCTCTCTTCCAGCAGGTTGGCATTGATGGTTGCGGCACCCCATCCGTTCAGTTCACTGTCGGTCCCGTTCCATACACTGCTCATGATAAACCACTGATTGCTGACAGCCGGACTGAACGACACAGATCTGTGCGTTTCATCGGCGAAACGCGAATAAGAGGTGAATTTTCCCTCAGTTGTGCTCAGATATGTTCCCCAGATATTGTTGTTCGGTTCGGTGTAGCATGAGTCCAGAAGATGTCTGGTGACTCCACCCGCCTGTTCAGGACGAAACACAAGAAACCAGGTGAAAGTGTTCGTCTCCATAGCGGCGCAGGAACTCAAAGTCAGAAGATTCGATGTCGCAGGATCAAAATCCAATACCGATGCCACAACGCCTTTCGGCATAGTCCAGTCAATGCGAAGAGGACGATTGGCATCTTCCGTCTGACTGAAATCCTGAAAGCCGCCGCGCGACATCCTGTCATACCAGTGAACAACCCTGCCGGTGGATGAAGTCCAGACGGAATCGCCCTGCAGTGCCACAAGAAGATTATTAGTGACAGGGACATCGAGGGATGGCTGCGTAAATTCAAAATCAACTTCAAGTGTGGCGTTGGAACCCTTTTCCAGCGAACCGCCGAACCAGCAGACCTGATTTCCACCGCTCTTGCCTGTCAGGGGAACGGTCATAAGTGTAAAAAGACCGGGTGCTGACTCTGAAAGCCTGTCTCTCACCTGACCGGCGATACCGCTATCAAAATCATCGGATTCCGCCGTGAACCACTTTTCCTCCGTTCCCGTTCCCTCTGAGTTGTCCAGGTTTTCAGTGACAGTCGCGGCATTGGCTCCGAGCGTCACGAGATAGGTGGACGCATCCCGCCCGGTGATGTACCCGTCCGTCACCGCGCTGTTCCACGTCAGGGACGACAAATCCGGCGTATCAGCGGGAACGGCGAAATCAAGTACACCTAAGGCGGGTATGGTGGAACCAGGTTCATTCCCTGTATAAAC
>JAGYOL010000208.1 GCA_018399555.1 Kiritimatiellia bacterium
CTATGCTGCGCTGCGTCTTTTGTGTTTATAAACAGCGCAGCAAGCAACTCTCGCATTTTAGAACTGGCGCACTATAGCTACTCTTCCTTCAGAACTCCATGTTTAATCACATCCTTCATCGGAATCGAGGTAGTAACTCCCGGAGCGGTTTCAATGCGGATCTCCGCATCATTGGCGAACTCGAGAACTCCTTTATGGTAGGAACGAAGGGTGGTGATCTCATAGTTTGGAATGAATTGACGTGTCAGCTTTATCTGTAGAGTGGCGGTTTGATCCTGAATCACAGTGAGTTTACGTTTTTCAGGTTTAAATCCTTTGCGTATAATCTCCACTGTGCGAGCACCTGATGGCACATCTTTGATTGAAAGCGGATCGGAAACCGCGCTGCTTTCACCTTGTTCGGCACTGGTTATGCCGGCCTTTCTGCCATCGATCATGATAGTGCAGCCTGCCGGGGCGGTCAGTATCGTTAAAGTGCCGGTGTTTTTTTCCATGCGGAACTCCTCGGTTGCCGAGGAGCCTCTGGCAATGGTTAGATCGCGTGCCATCGGCGTGTGGCCATCCTTTTCCACTCTGACTCGATAATCTCCGGGCTTCAGGTTGTCAAGAGTCAGGGGTGTTTCCCCCTTGAACTCGTTGTTCAGATAGAAACGGGCCGATTCGGGGAGAGAGACAACCTTGAGGGTGCCGGGCATAGGTTGCATAATCACATCGATTTTCTGCACCTCGCCAGCAGCCAGCGATATCTCTCTGGTGTGAGAGAGATAGCCTGGATGCTGAAGTTCGAGTGTCACCGAACCGCCAGGAATACGTTCAATGGTGCACGGAGTAGTTCCCCTGGCAATTCCGTTGACCAGCACCTCGGCCCCAACCGGTTCGGATTTCACGTTGACAGTGCCGGAATCGGCCATCAGCTCGACCGTTTCACGTTGCGGAGTGCGTCCGTCCAGCTGCACGTCAATCTCTTTGCTCTGATAGCCGGGCAGTGCCAGGGTGAGTCTATGAGTGCCTTGCGGCAGTGAAGTCACCAGCAGCGGAGTGCTGCCCAGCGCGACACCCTCTCTGCTTACCTCTGCACCGGACGGATATGATGCAATCAGCAGCAACCCGGAAACAGGTTCCAGATCAAGATTGAGTTCTGCGTGGACACCCGCTTCAAGGTTCACGGTTTCAAAAACCTCATCAAAGCCCTCTTTGACAACCTGAATCAGGCAACGTTGCGGCGGCAGGTCGGTGACGGTCAGTGGTGTGGTTTCTCGCATTTTGTGGTTGATGATCACTGTGGCGTTGTCAGGGTTGGATTTGACAGTCAGCAGTGTGGTCGGTTCCTGCGGCGTGGCAGTCGCAACCGCCGCCAGCAACATTGCCGTGAGTGTCGATATACTGAATGCTCTGCTGTGTATCATAACAAAATTCCTCTTACAATCGACCTTCCACATCGAGAAGTTTGCGCACCGCTTCACCGTGGCGCGGATCACTCTGCTCCGGGATAATCTCCCGCAGAATTTTAAGCTCCCTGGCCGCATCGGCCCACTCCTGCAGGTTGATGGCCCGGTCGGCTTTGAAGCGCTGTTCAGCATAGCGCTTTTCAAGTTCCATCTCGCACTTTTCCGTCGTAGCCGCCAGAGCGGCGTAAAAATCCGGTTTGGGATTGACGGTGTCGAGATAAAACAGTGCGGCTTTATAGCTTTTGATGGCGTCGAACAGATTGCTGTGTCGCACATTCATCTCCGCCGCTTTTTTATCTCCGACCGTTTTGGCCTCCACAGCCAGTTCAACCAGTTTTTCGGCGGAATACTGGATCGCCCAGATACCCAGTTCATTCTTGCTGAAAGTCTCAAGTGTCTCACGCAGTGACCTGAAAATTTCCGGCTCAAGTCTATCACGCACGGTGCAGCAGTGCACCTGGTTGCCGAGTGCCACCGTTATTCTCCACTGATTCAGGGTGTTCGGCATCGATGCGTATCCGGTGTATTTCTCTTCCAGTCCGAAGAAGCCGCTGTTACGGATGATCCGGGTTAGATCCTGAATTATTCCGGCGGAAAGCTGCTGTTCCTTTTTTATGTGTCGGTCACCGGCGATATCATCAATCTCCGCCGACAGCAATCCCGCCGGAGAAAGTGCCAGGCTGTAGCGGAAGATGTTGTTGGTGTCGGCTTCAATTTTTTCATAGCGGATCAGCAGATTCTCACTGCGTTCCTCTTTCTCTACGGCGGTTTTAGCTTCGTTTCCGTTTCCCGGGCGCATGATGAAAGTCGCACCGAGTAGCAGAATTAAAATAGCGGCGACACTCCATATCACCGGCCTCAGGAAAGATTTTCTGCTGTCACCCGACTCTTCATCGGATTTATTGAAACCCAGATCGATCATGATGTCATCCGGTTCACCGTGCGTTTCGATTGGCGGCCCGTCGGCTGTTTCACAGAGCACGCGCAGGGTGGTTGATCCAACCTCGACCAGGTCATCGTGGTGGAGTTCCTGCTCATCAACCGGTTTGCCGTTCACAACTGTTTCGTTAGCGCTTGCGAGATCGATCACAAATAATTTTGAGTCACGTATTTCAAAGCGGCAGTGCGTTCGTGAGAGCAGTAAATCTTTGATAGCGATATCGCAGGTACTTGATCGTCCCAGATTGAGAGTACCCTTGTCGACCGGAAAAATTTTGCCGGACAGCATACCGGAGGTGATCTGCAGTGTGTATTTTTGTGTGCTCATATTTACAATAGGTGGGTGAGTGTTTCACGTAGAATCGGAGCTAGCAGAATGATAAAAACCGCTGGAAAAATAAAGAGCATCAGCGGGCCGAGCATCTTTACCGGGGCTTCATTGGCCAGTTTCTCGGCCCGTTCGAAACGGCGTGTCCGAATCTGATCGGATTGAATCCGCAGAATCGGACCGATACCGACTCCCAGTTCATCAGCCTGAATCAGCGCATGCGTTACAGAGCGCAGTTCTGGCAGATTTACGCGCTCTGCCATGTTTTTAAGTGCTTTTCTGCGGGGGATGCCCACCTGAATCTCCCGCGTCATACGGATCAGCTCCTCGTTAAGCGGATCCAGCCTGCGGCGCTGGCAGTTGCGTTGCAACGCACTCATGAAGTCCATGCCGGCTTCCACCGAAAGAGTCAGCAAATCTAAAACAAAGGGCAGGGCGCGTTGAATTTGGCGGTGTCGCCTCTTCAAAGACCTCCGTAGCCAGATGACGGGATGAATATAGAAAAATCCCACTCCCAGTACCGCCAGAAAGAGCTGATTTTCCGCAACAAAAGAACCGGGCAGCATTGTTGCGATCAATTTCAGGGTAACTATCCACAAGGTGCCGCAGACAATCGGCAGCACAATCTTGATTGCCACAAATTCGCGTCCGGACAGCAGACCTTCGAAACCGGCTGAAACAAGCTGTTTATCCGCCTGGTCGCGTGTTTTCTGAAAGAGCGGGCGCATTACAAAAGAGTGCAGATTGGGTGCGAACGGCAGAAGTAGCCTGAAAATCAGCGGCAGCGAGCGTTCCTGCTGACGACCGTCGGCCAGGGTTACATAGGTGATCTGCCCGGCGACATTCATGCAATACCAGGCGATACCGGTCACGCATAGCGACCAGCTGGCAATGGCACACAGTTCAATTATGGCAATCAATCGCATCGCTAAATATTTTCACAATTGCTGAAGTTTAATCCCTGCCGGCAACAGTGCCGCAAGCCAAATCCAACACCCGTTCATAGTAACAGTATGCAACATGAGTGTCACGAGAGTTTTTGAGCATTTTCAGTTCTTCCGTCGAGGAGGTCAGCTACAGTTTATCTTTGCCTGCGATTGAACGAACGCTTTCGCTTACCTCCCTGAGAGTGATGTTGTTGGCGGCCGCCGCCTTGGCGCAACATTCATGTTCGGGGGAGATGGTGATGATCCTGCCCTTGAATCGCCCGCGCTTTACCGGAATCGTGCCCCACTGAGTTTCAACATCAATCATTTCACGTTCTAATTCTGTTTTTAGAACTGCGTAGGAGCGGATGCCGAATGTGGTGGTGGAGCGGAAAATTATTTCTCGGCAGCGGTCGGCCGACGCAGCGTTGACGAGCACAGAGAGTTTGACGGACGGACGTCCCTTTTTCATTACAATCGGG
>JAGYOL010000209.1 GCA_018399555.1 Kiritimatiellia bacterium
AACTACGACCCCGCTTGGTTTCCTGCCTGTCGGCAGACAAGCGGCTACGCTGGGTTAGTTCCTGGCGGTTTTCCGCAAGTCGGCGGGCCAGGCGATACTGGTGACGGAAGAAAGTGCTCCATTCACGTAGCAGATCTAGTCGATCCACTGTGGCGCAATCAGTGAGAACTGTTTTCCAGGTGAGCGGATAGGGTTCTCCGGGCAATGCTTCAAGGGCCTTCATCGCCTCCGGATTAGCCTCATCCCCTCCATTCGCGACTATTGCGCGCCAGGCGGCACGCAGTTCCTCTCCTGAATCCAGACACATAGCTTTGATCAGATCGCGCTGAATGCCGAAGTGTCTGCCCGTCCAGCGCGGTTGATAAAGAAAAGCCTCCGCAAGGCGGTAGGCGTCGACCTCTGGCCGCCAGAGCGGATCGGAGAGATGCGGCTTATGGCGCAGAAACGCAGCATGCAGTGCCGGGTTATCCGAAGGGTAAAAATCACGTCTGATCGGCAGACGGCGCAACGAATATCTGGTCGGTCCCTCCGGTTCGTTTCGGCGATAGTTCCAAAGTTTCTGTCCAGCCTCGCTCAGCACATAGCGGATAAAGCGCACCGCCGCTTGACGCTGTTTCGCTCCACGCAGCAGCGATATGGGATCGGCTGTGACGCTGGAACCGCCCACCGGGGTAATATAGGTCATTACCGCTCTGCCGTCCGGCAGAGTGGAGAGTTCCGACTGATAGCGTCCGTAAAAATCGATACAGACCCCGGCGGCGATCAACCCCATGGAAACATCAACTGGCACCTTGCCTGAATTGACTGTGAAGTAGCGGGCCTGGGCTCCCAGACGTCGGACCAGTTGAACTCCTTCGATCCAGCCCTGCTCCACGCTGTGCTGATATGCGGAGGGCACATCGGGCGGCAGCACCCCGATCGGCAGTGCGGCCAGTTTAATGCGCTTTTCATATTCGATGATATCCTCACGTGAATATCCCTGGGCAGCCACCCTCTGAGCGCAACGTGAATGAATAATCATTTCAAATGTCTTGGCGATTGATCCGCTTTTGGTCGGGTCGGTCAATCCTATCTGTCCGATCAAACGCGGATCGGCGAGATCAGCCCAGGATGAAGGCGGCGTTTTGATACCCATATCACGGAGGCGATCCAGATTACAGCAGATGCCGAAGGTACTCAGAGCGGTGCCGTAAAAAATATCTGATCGCCATTGTTCTCCATTGAGGCTCTCAGGAATCAGAAGGTTGTCTTCTGCATCTGAAAAAACGTCAACCGGCACATCTCCACGTGGCCAGGCGGCCACAGTAAGACCCTGGCGAGCAGCTTTGGCGTGGTCATAAACGCCGCCGCCAAAAAAAATATCCATACCGCAGCCAAAGTCATGCGCTGAGTCAATTTCTCGAAATTTCCGCCATATATGCGCTGACGATGCATTATCGGGTTCAATATCTGAGAGCAGGGCCGTTGCACCGTTGGCGGGCCATGGTAAATTTTCACCTTCAAAATAAAGCCGGGCAGCTGAAACATATTCGGCTTCCAGGTAGCGCATGATTTCGGTTGTACCCCCTATCGCACGCCAGTCCACCAGAACCTCTGTCCCGTAGTGCTTACGATGCCAGCGGGAGAAACCCTCGCCGAAGCTCTGCCGAATGGCCTCATTGTGCGGGGTGACAATCACAAGGCGCAAGCTATTCGCTGAATCCGCCGTTCTATTTTGACGCTGTCGGAAAATAAACGGTAGCGAAACAACCAGTACCGCCGCCAGGATTATACCTAGATGCTTCATACATTTTCAAAGAGGTCACCTGGCGCGGGTGCATCAACCTTGGCGACTCCATGCTGCCGAATGAGTTTTGTCATAGCGGTAACCTTCTCCAACTCGCCATGCACAGCGAAAACATGGGAAAGATTGTCTTTGACACCATCAAACCAGCGCATCAATGCGGTGCGGTCGGCATGCGCTGAAAGCGCGTTAATCGTATGCACACGCGCACGCAGAGAGAGCTCCTCGCCGAAGATTCTAATGGGGTCCACTTTATCGACGATTCGCCGGCCCAACGTATTTTCCGCGCAATATCCCACAATTAGAATTATATTGCGCGGGTCTTCAATGCAGTTTTTGATGTGGTGCACAACCCGGCCACCCTCACACATGCCGGAAGCCGCAATAATAACCATCGGGCCTTCAGCCTGGTTGAGTGCTTTGGACTCATCGACACTCTGAACAAAATTCAAGCCAGGAAAGCGCATCGGGTCAACACCCTCACGCAGAATATCGGAAGCCTCCTCATCGTAACATTCACGGTGTTTCTTGTAAATCTGAGTGGCTTTGAGCGAAAGGGGGCTGTCAACATATACCGGAAATTCAGGTATGCGTCCCTCATCATGCAGGCGGTTGAGAAAATAGAGAATTTGTTGGGTGCGTCCAACGCTGAAGGAGGGAATTATCAGGGTTGATTTCTGCTGATGGATATCCTCGATAAAAGCTTTCAGGCGGCCCATAACATCTTCATGTGAAGGGTGATCACGGTCGGCATAGGTACTTTCAGTAATAAGGATGTCAGCTCCCTGGGGCATTTCGTAATCGCGCAGGATCACCTGGTCGGGCTGTCCGAGGTCACCGGTGAAAAGCAGGCGGCGACTGCGTGAGCCGGATTCTTTGACATCGAGCTGCACAATGGCTGATCCCAGGATATGGCCAGCATTGTGAAAAACAAAGGTGACACCGTCACCGAGATCGATCTGGCGTTTCAGCGGTTCAGGCTGAAACTGCGAGATAATCTGATTGACATCCGGTTCCTCATAGAGCGGTTCGAAGAGATTTTTATTTTGTCTGGCCCGTTTTTTATTCACATATTCGAGATCGCGTGACTGCAGATAGGCGGAGTCGCGCAACAGGATATCACAAAGTTCCTGTGTGGCCGGGGTGCAGTAAACCTTGCCGCGGAAGCCGTTACGGGCAAGAGTCGGCAGGTTCCCGCAGTGATCGATATGAGCATGTGAAAGTATTACGGCATCGATTGAGCGCGGATCGATCTGCAGATCGCGATTCTTGTGGAAAGCCTCTTTGCGACTGCCCTGATAGAGACCGCAATCAAACAGCAGACGTTTTCCGTTAGCTTCGATTAAGTGCATTGATCCGGTGGTTGTCTGAGCGGCACCGTGAAAGTGAATGTCCAGCATAATTGTTATCCTGTATTTAATATAATCTTTAAAAAACCGGTCATCCGCGATTCCAGGTCCGCGTTTTACGATCGAACTGCGCGGCAAGATACTTATAGAAGCCGGTATGCGATTCCGTACATCTTTAATTTAACATTTAAAGCTGATTAAATACAATTCACAATCCGAGTATTTTTTCCTTTGTAATCACTGTGTCTTTATCTGAACATAGAGAACCTGGTTAGATACGAAATGTCTTAGCATACTCTCACCGGCGTAATCACAGGGAATCCGTATGCGCTTCATGTAGGCCCGCTCTTCTGTGTCGATTAAGAGAGTCATTATATTGCCGCTCACATTGAGAGAAATATCATCTTCACCGGATCCGCAAGGCAGAGAGAAGCGCACCTCATAGGTTTTTCCCCTTTCGCGCATATCCATTGTCGGACGAAAGGGCAGTTCCACATTTTCGGAAACCAAAAGATTACGTGCAATCTGCTCTGATCGCTCGCGTTCATAGGCCACTGGCGCCACATTCACGGCACTTACTCGTGGCAAACTACGTTTGCCATCGCTGTCAAAATGCTCTGCCCGCGTTTGATTTTCTGAATTTTGCGACCTTCCCCGCATATCACTGAGAACCGGCAAAATCATAAGAATCGCGAACATTATCACGATTGAAAACAGCAGAAAACCATCCAAAGCACGCCACAGTGATCTAATTGATTTCAACATTTATCCTAAAACTCCCAAGGCCCGTCTTCAGTGACGCAAATGTTGTGCCACAACAGAGGGATTGAGAATGAAAATAAAAAGGAAGCCAGCTACAGCGGTGTCACGCGGAACATTTGGACTGGTTTAGTCGCCATAATTTTAGTTTCTGTCGTAAAAAACAAGAATTTACGCTAAATTCGTTCCCCAAAACGCATAGCGTTTTATAACCAAAG
>JAGYOL010000021.1 GCA_018399555.1 Kiritimatiellia bacterium
ACAGTGCCTCACTTTGGTTGCGGCTGAAAGCAGCTTTGGGCATTAAAGAGCCTTTGAACACGATTCCGTCAAACCATGAAATATAGCTGTTGATAACATCTGAAAATTTCTGTATAAACGTAATTATACGTAGTAGCTCTTATTGGCGTCATTTTGAAAAAGTATCGGGAGTGAAGATGAAAAAGTGTATCGGTGCCATTGTTGTTCTGTCCGCATTCTGTGTTACAGCTGCTGCTGCCAGGCAGCCCAATGTAATTGTTTTCCTCTCTGATGATCAGGGCTGGGGTGATCTGAGTTTCAACGGCAACAGAAATCTGGCAACACCCAATGTGGATTCGCTGGCGCAGCAGGGGGCGAGTTTTGAAAGTTTTTATGTTTGCGCGGTATGCTCACCGACACGAGCCGAATTTTTGACGGGTCGTTATCATCCGCGTGGCGGCGTGTATTCAACTTCGGCTGGAGGAGAACGGCTGGATCTGGACGAAACCACTATCGGTGACATTTTCAAGGCGGCCGGTTACAGCACCGCCTGTTACGGCAAGTGGCACAACGGAATGCAGTATCCTTATCACCCCAACGGACGCGGTTTTGATGAGTTTTACGGCTTCTGCTCAGGCCATTGGGGACATTACTTTGATTCAATGCTGGAGCATAATGGTGATATCGTCACCGGTAACGGTTTCTGCATCGATGATTTCACCGAAAGGGGCATGGAGTTCATCGAGGAGAATCGCGATCGCCCCTTTTTCTGTTACTTTGCCTATAACACACCGCACTCACCCATGCAGGTCCCCGATGAATATTGGAACAGATTCAAGAGCAAAGAGTTGAAAATGCGCCATCGAGATCCTGAAAAAGAGGAGGAAAACCATCTGCGCTGCGCACTGGCCATGTGTGAAAATATTGACTGGAATGTGGGAAGAGTGCTGCGCAAGCTTGATGAGCTGCAGCTGGCTGAGGATACAATTGTGGTTTATTTTAACGACAACGGACCGAATGGATGGCGCTGGAACGGCGATATGCGCGGTCGGAAGGGGGCGGTTGACGAGGGAGGTGTACGTTCCGCTCTTTTCATGCGCTGGAAGGGGGCTATAAAGCCCGGTGTTGAGATTTGTCAGCTCAGCTCGGTGATCGATCTGTTGCCGTCGCTGGCAGAGTTGTGCGGTGTGCCGCTGCAAAATAAAAAACCGCTTGACGGACGTAGCTTCGTGAGGTGGCTGCGTAATCCGGACGCGTCGGCGGATGATCGCCTGATTGTGAACAACTGGCGTAATCGAATCAGTGTACGCTCCAATCGCTTCCGGCTGGATGAAAAATACAGACTCTATGATATGCACAGCGATTTCGGGCAGCGGGTTGATATTGCTGATCAACATCCTGATGTGAAACGTCGTCTGACGCGGGTCGCCGATGCTTACCGGGCCGAGGTGCTGGCTGAGCTGCCGCAGGAGGATAAGCGCGAGTTTGTTATCGCCCATCCCGGTCACAGTTTAACTCAGGTGCCGGCGAGGGATGCCCGGGCGAGCGGAGGGGTGAAGCGCTCCTGCGTTCATCCCAACTGCTCCTACTACTCCAACTGGACAAGCACCGATGAGAAAATATACTGGGATGTCGATGTGGCCGCCGAGGGCCGCTTCAAGGTCACCCTCTTCTACACCTGTCCCTCAAAGGATGTGGGTTCTTCGGTGGTGCTGAGTTGCGGCGGCAGCAGATTGCCTTTTAAGGTGGTTGAGGCGCATGATCCCCCTTTGATCGGTGCGGAACATGACCGTTTCAAGCGGGTTGAGTCCTATGTTAAGGATTGGAAAAGGGTGGTGATAGGCGAGATGAGTTTGCAGCAGGGCAAACAGCGGCTGGAGTTGTGTGCGACGGAAATTCCGGGCTCACAGGTGATGGATTTCCGTCTGCTGCTTTTCAAACGTATCAAATAGGCGGGTATGATTTTTTGAGCGCACAGGCAAAGCCGCCGTCGGTCTGCGTGCGAAATGGCAGTTGTTCCACACTTGCGCGTATGGAGAAGAGCGGATTGTTTGAGATGAAATCGTGGATGACTTCGCTGTTCTCCTCCGGTTCCAGTGAGCAGGTCGAATAAACTAGAGTTCCCTCCGGTGCGAGCAGGGTGACGGCGTTTGATAATAATTTCTGCTGTATGCGTACAATCCGCTGCATTCTTTTTTCACTCCAGCGCCAGCGTGCGTCAGGGCGCCGACTAAGAACGCCGGTGTTTGAGCAGGGCACATCCAGCAGGATTCGGTCAAACACTCCGTGGCACTCTTTGAATTCACTCAAGTCAGCGGCCAGATCAACCTGCGCTACTTGAACATGTGTCATGCCAGTGCGTTGAAGGTTCGCAGTCAGCGTACGGATGCGGTCATTATGAAGATCGGTCGCGACAATTTTCGATTGCTCCGCACGCCATGCTATCTGAATTGTCTTGCCGCCCGGAGAGGCACAGCCGTCCAGCACAGAACTGCCCGGACGGAGATCAAGCAGTTGAATTGAGGCGGCCGTCGAAGGATCTTGCACAATAAATTCACCTTCCTCATAACCCTGCATATCCTGAATCCGTTGTCCTCTGGGCACTGGTTCGAAAAATGATTGGCCGTCTTCAGCTGGTCTTCTGGTGATAAAGGTCCGGGCCGGTTGATTGTTCCAGCGGCAGAGCTGCTCTGCCGCCTCTGCTCCGTGGCGTGTCAGCCAGCGCCTGACCAATGCTTCCGGATGTGACTCTCTGATATGCAGCGGCTGGTGCCTCAGTTCTTTCAGCAGCTGCTCTCTGTTGCGGATTATATTGCGTAATACCGCATTAACCAGCGCGGTGGATTTCCCGGAGCGCAATTTTGCGGCATCCACGGTTTCATGCACAGCGGCGTGATCAGCGACATCATCCATCAGAAGAATCTGAGCGGATCCCAGTAGGAGAGCCGCCAGAGTTTCCCCGCCCGGTGTTTTTTTCAGCAACTGTTGCAGCACCCATTCAAGTGCGGCATAGTTACGGATTGTGGTGTAAACCATATCGGTTATAAAGGCGTGATCGGTTTCCGATTCGATCATACGATCCGGGAAATCGCGACTGACCAGCCAGCGACTGATAATGAAGACTGCTTCTGTACGACTGTTGTTCATAGTTTGATGGTAACTCTCTTCGGGTTTTGCTTCTCAGGAATATTATCTTCAGAGGTTGAAAATCAGGTTGCGGCGGAAAGCGGTTTCCGATTTATCGCAGCGGCTTGAAGCGCACACGGGTGGGACGGTCGGCGGCTTCGCCCAGCTCCTGCCGTAGCTGTTCATGATAATCGGCATAGTTGCCTTCAAACCAGCGCACCTTGCCGTCGCCTTCGAAGGCCAGAATATGGGTGGCGATACGGTCGAGAAACCAGCGGTCGTGGCTGACCACCATCACGCAGCCGCCAAAGTCCATGATGCCGTCCTCCAGAGAACGCAGGGTTGCCACATCCAGATCGTTCGAGGGTTCATCAAGTAGCAGCAGGTTTCCGCCGCTGCGTAGCAGTTTTGCCAGGTGAACGCGATTGCGTTCGCCGCCGGAAAGCACTCCGACCGGCTTGGACTGTTCCGCTCCTTTGAAGTTGAAACGGCTGCAATAGGCGCGTCCGTGCATTAGGCGGTCTTTGGCAAGCTCGATATACTCGGAACCGCCGGTAATCTCCTCGTAAATTGAGTTGGCCGGATTGAGTGCTTCACGACTTTGATCGACATACGCTAGTTTGACTGTCGGCCCAACGGTCAGGGTCCCGGAGAGCGGCTGCTCCTCGCCGGTCAACAGGCGGAAAAGTGTTGTCTTACCGGCTCCGTTGCCGCCGATAACACCGACAACACCGCCGCGCGGCAGATCGAAGTCAAGATTTTCAAAGAGCAGTCTGTCGTCATATCCCATCGAGAGATTTTCAGCCTTGACCACCAGATCGCCCAGTCGTGCGCCGGGAGGGATTCTGATGCTCAACTCATCTTCACGGTTGTCGGCCTGCTGAGAGACCAGCTCTTCGTAGCGCCGCACACGAGCCTGGTTGCGGGCGCGCCGTCCCGAGGGGTTGGTGCGCACCCAGGCCAGTTCATTCTGAATCAGACGTCGCCGTGATTCGGCCTGTTTGGAGGCGCGCTGCAAAGCCTCATCCTTCTGTTCCAGCCAGGCGGCATAATTGCCTTTGTACGGGTAGGCGCGTCCAGCATCCAGTTCGAGAATCCACTCGGTTACATTGCTCAGAAAATAACGGTCATGGGTAACAACAATCAGCGTGCCGCGATAATTTTTGAGATAGGTTTCGAGCCAGGCAACCGATTCGGCATCCAGGTGGTTGGTAGGTTCATCCAGCAGCAGTACATCCGGATCGGAGATGAGCAGGCGGCACATGGCGACACGTCGCCGTTCGCCGCCGGAGAGCGGGGCGACCGGCGCATCAGCCGCCGGCAGACGGAGTGCATCCATCGCCTGTTCAATCCGGTTGTCGATGTTCCAGAGGTCTTTACTGTCGATCAGCTTCTGCAGACGGTCAAATTCGTTGTTGAGCTTCCCCGTCTCTTCGTCGCTCATCTCTTCACCAAGCAGACCGCAGATTTCATCGTAGCGTTCAAGGGCCTGCAGAGCATCTTTTATGCCCTCCCGGACAGACTCCATGACCGTTTTTTCGGGGTCGAGTTCAGGTTCCTGCGGCAGATAACCGATGCGCAGGTTTTTCGCACTCTGGCAACTTCCCATAAACTCGTTGTCCAGGCCAGCCAGGATTCTCAACAACGATGATTTGCCCGACCCATTTGCGCCGATAACACCGATGTGTGCACCGTGAAAGAAAGAGAGATTAACATTCTCCAGAATCACCTTCTTTTCATGTTGTTTGGTCACGTTGACAAGCGAGAAAACATATTCACCGGCCATAAACTCCTCCTTTCAAGACCGCAATACAGTAGATGCAAAGGAACTGATGGTCAAGCTGTAAGTGGCAGACCCTGAATCTGCAAAAAAAGGGCACCCGGTCGGGAGCCCCTTTTCATTGATTTATTCAGCTTCAGCCGTCATTCACCGGCCTGACCCTTAGCCTTGGCTTTTCCTTTAGCCTTTTTGCCAGCCTGGGCCTTCTGTTTGCGTGCTTCGATCATCGCCTGCTTCTCGGCGTCATCGAGTTTGCCGTCACCGTTTTTGTCGAACTGTTTGACCATCTCAGCCATTTTCTGCTGACGCGTCTCTCTCATGGCATCTTTTTCAGCCTTGGAGAGTTTGCCATCGTTGTCTGTGTCAAACTGCTTGAGCATAGCAGCACGCCGGCCAGGTTTCATCCCGCCTTTACCTTTTGCGGCCTGGCCCTCTGCAGCCATGGCACCGGTGGTAATTACCGTTGCTGTTGCGATAATCATCGCAATAAACCGTGTATGCATGAATTGTTCTCCTTTATGAGTTGTTTGATACACGAGGTGTTAAACGGAATGATCGCAGATATTATTGTCTTACGATACAAAAATTTTCATTTTCTTGTTTTTTGAGAGAGAAGTTGCGATTATATCGGGCTGGACGTAGTTTTCCATGCAGGAAGGAGCATTTGAAGCACTACATTATACATAGATTTTTAGTCATGCTGCCGACCACGATGGGGGTGTTGCTGTTGACATTTCTGCTGTTCAATGTTGTCGGAGGGTCGCCGGCGGAGGTTGTCCTTGGTAAAAACGCCACTGCCGAGGCACTCGCGGTTTTTGATGCACGCCACAAATATGACATGCCGCTGATTCTGGGACGCTGGTCGGGGGTGCGTGCGTTGCAGAATGTCAGCTCCACCAGGTTGAAGTTTGACCGCCGCTCGGCCATGGCCGAGGTTCCGCTGGGTTACGGGCTGCCCGCGGGTATCTATCGTCTGAATGCTAGCAGAGCATTTTTGTCGCTGCGGCGAATCGCTGATAATTTTGACGACGAAGTCATGATTGATGCGCCGGGAGAGGCTGTGGTTTTTACCGTGCCGCGGGGGTGGAAGGTGGTGCGTCTGCTGGCGGACGGAGTTGCTGGCAGAAATTTATCGCTTGAGCAGAAGAATTCGGCCTGGTGGGACACCCAGTTCGTTCATTATGTCTGTTCGCTTTTCAGAGGTGATTTCGGAGTTTCAACCGAATACAGAGTGCCGGTGACAAGGATTATAAAAGAGGGAGTTGGCCCCTCGTTGTCATTGACGATCCCGATTCTGGTTGGCGGAACGCTGCTCGGAGTAATGCTGGGATTGCTTTGCGCTGCCTGGCGCGGCGGTTGGGTAGACCACGTTATTCTGGTTGTATCCACGATATTGATGAGTGTCAATTATGTTATCTGGGTGCTGGCCGGCCAATTCATACTCGCTTTTAAACTCAAACTATTTCCGATCTGGGGCTATGAGTCGACAGCCTATCTGGTACTGCCGGTGCTGATCGGTATTTTCAGCGGCCTAGGCCGGGATGTCCGTTTCTTCAGGGCGGCAATTCTGGATGAAGTTTACAAACCATATGTAAGAACCGCGCAGGCCAAAGGGCTGAGCGGCATGCGCATTATGACTCGTCATGTTCTGCGCAACTCCCTTATTCCCGTGATCACTTATGTCTCTCTTTCCATCCCCTTTATGTTTACCGGGTCACTGCTGCTGGAAAGTTTTTTCGGAATTCCCGGTCTGGGAAGTGTAAGCATCAATGCGATCAACTCATCGGATATGGTGGTTGTCAGGGCGATCGTTATTATGGGGGCACTTTTCTACCAGGTCGTAAATTTGATCACCGATCTCTGCTATGCCTGGCTGGATCCGCGGGTACGTTTGAGTTGAGGGAGCTTTTTTGATAGATAGCAACAATATTGTACGACGTCTGTGGCGTCGTTGGGACACCCGGATAGCTCTGGTGGCGATCGTGCTTTATCTGGGTGCTGCGCTCTATGGTGAGGCTGTTTACCGCTGGCACAAAACACATGACTCAACCGCTCCGTACAATCTCGTGCGTGATCAGTACCGCTATGTGCCGCCGGGATTTTTTAATCCGGTTGGTCGCGGTCTGCCGGAGGGAGCCCCTTTTTATCCGCTTGGCAGCGACAACCTGGGACGTGATGTTCTGCAGCGTTTGATACAGGGCACCAGAATAGCGTTTCATGTAGGCATTATAACCTCACTGATTGCCATTCCTCTGGGTGTTCTGCTTGGCTGTTTAGGCGGATACTGCGGCGGCAGGGTGGACGCATTTGTTGTCTGGCTGTGCGCTACTGTCGCCTCAATGCCGGGGTTGCTCTTTATCCTGGCGATAGCGATGATAGCTGGACGCGGACTTACCGGAATCTATCTGGGAATCGGACTAACCACCTGGGTCAGTGTCTGTCGCAACCTGCGTGGCGAGGTGATGAAGCATCGTGAGCACGCTTATGTGCAGGCCGCCCGGATGCTGGGATATTCGCATTTCAGAATCATCTTCCGGCATATTCTCCCGAATGTCGCCCATATTGTGTTGATCGCTTTTTCAATCCGCTTTCCTGCTTCGGTTGCTACCGAGGTCTTTATCAGCTTTCTTGGAATCGGTGTGCAGGGCGAACCATCCTGGGGCATAATGATCAACAATGCCCGTCTGCGTTTGTGGCAGGGGGTCTGGTGGGAGATGACCTTCGTGACGCTTGCGATTTTTGTACTTGTGCTCGCTTTCAATCACCTTGCGGATGCTCTGCGTGATATGCTGGATCCGGCTTTGCGCTCGGAAAAGATTCAATAACATGATGTTTGATCATAACAGTAAAGAGTGGAATGACTGGCAGTGGCAGCTGCGTAATACGCTCGGAGTCGAACAGTTGCGCGGGCTTCTGCCGGATTGGGATTTCACCGACTCTGCCGCAGTTGATGCCGCATTTCCAGTCAAAGTTTCACCATATTATTTGGAACTGCTGTGCGCCCCTGCTGCGTCGGTTGCTCTCAGGCGGATGTGTCTGCCGGACCGTACCGAACTCTATGATGCCGGTTTTCCGGTTGATCCTTTTGATGAAAACGGCCGTAACAATCCTCTGTACGGAGTGAAACAGAGGTTCAGTGACCGTATTCTGGTGATGGCATCTGCAAGTTGCGCGCTCAACTGCCGGCACTGCACCCGTAAGGGCATGCTGACATCATCTGATCTGCTGCCAGTCGATGCGCTTGAACAGGCGGTCGGGTTTGTGATTGCTCAACCGGCAATCCGGGAGGTGCTGATTTCCGGAGGTGACCCGTTGATGCTGCCGGATGAGAGTGTGCTGCGTTTTGTGAACGCATTCACATGTATCGATCAGATTGATGCGGTGCGCCTGTGCAGCAGAATGCCGGTGACGCTGCCGATGCGTTTGACCCGTTCGCTGACAGAGCGGCTCGCCGCAAGCGGCAAGCTTTGGGTTAACACACAGTTCAACCATGCCGCTGAAATAACGACACAATCCGCTGCGGCGTGCCGATTGCTGGTTGATGCCGGCATTCCGGTTTCCAATCAGAGTGTTCTGCTGCGCGGTGTCAATGACAGTGTTGAAGAGATGTTCCGGCTGTGCGCCGCATTGCAGAGAATCCGGGTCAGGCCCTACTACGTTTTTCAGTGTGATCCGGTGGCAGGCATTGAACACTTCCGGGTTGAGCGTACGAGAGCACGCTCGATTGAAAAACAACTGGCCGCCCGGATCGGGGGACTGGCCATGCCTCGTTTTGTCGAGGACCTGCCCGGCAGCGAATATAAACAGCCGCTGATTTGAAGCTTCAGCTCTTTTGCCAGGGGGCATTATCCCGCTTAGGGATGAAATCGCCATTGCGATCGTTCTTACTCCGCCACACCCTTCGGCGTCCTAATCTCCGGTAAGTTTCAGCTGAGGATTGGTTGTTCTGGCTGCAAAGACAATCAGAATGCCGATCAAAATAATCAGAAGAAAAAAGTTGCTCTTGAATGAGCCGGTCAGATCGTTGACTCTGCTGAAAAGGTAGGGGCCGAGAGCACTGGCAAAAACAATCATCGACATGCTCAGTCCGCTGATCGCCCCGAGATGTCTGCGTCCGAAAAGACGCGGATAGCAGACTCCTGCCAGGATAGTGAAGAAACCTCCGTTGATGCCGTAGCCCAGCATGGTTATCCAGAGTCCCGCTGCTGTATCCAGCAACAATAAACCGGTGGCTGAAAGAAGGTGCCCGGTTGCGAAAATATATAACAGCGTGCGTACACTTACACGGTCGCTCATTATGCCGCCGATGATTTTGAGTGCCACTGAAAGAACCGCAGCTGCGGGGAAGAAGAATTTGATCGCGTTATCAACATCTACCCCGGATGCGGAGAAAATCGCGCGATGATGATATGAAAAAGCGGTTACGAAGAGACTGGAGTAACTCAGGGTCAGCGCAATGGCCCAGAAACTCACGGTTTTGCGTGTCTCCCGAAGTGTCATCTCCTGTACAACCGAAAAATATCTGCCGTCGGTGCGCGAGTGCTTTGCCGCTCCATCCGGTTTAAGTCCGCAATCCTCCGGGTTGTCGCGGTAAAAAACCCATGCGAAAACAACAAATACAGTCAGCGCGAAAATGCCGATGTAACGCCAGGTGTAGTTCCACTCCCAAAGCGCAATCATGCTGCCGAACCATGCCGGTGCCATCGAAAATCCCAGAGCGACAATCGGCCCTTGCAAACCGTTAACCAGTCCACGATAGTGATCGAACCATTTCATGGACATGTTGCGGCACGACATCGTCAGCACTCCCTGCCCGCTGAAGCGTAGCACGAAGAAACCGAATGCCATCATAGCTATGATAATGTTGCAGTTCGGTGCGTAATTTTCGGTAACCGTGCCGCTGTAACTGAGCAGAATCAAAACGGTGCCCATGATTATGGCCGAAACAATGGCCATAACGCGGGATCCGAAACGGTCATACATCTTTCCGGCGGGAGTGAGAATCAGAGAGCTGGCAATTGTGCCGATCAGATATGCTAACGAAAGCTGACTGCGTGAAAGACCGACGGCTTCCATCAGCGGGTCGGTGAAGGCGGAGACTCCGATCGTCTGCCCCGGCAGTGACATAATTACACCCAACGCACCGGCAAAGGCTATCATCCAGCCGTAGAAAAAGGGGAAACGTGCCGGTCTGAAGGGTATGTGCGAGTAATTTTTCAGAATAAGGATGCCAGCTTAGGGTTGCTTTAATCGGGGAGCACTGCGATACGAGGCTTCAACAGTGCTGTTGCAGTTCCGCATAGGTGTGTTTCCAGGGTGGTGTGCCGGAGCATATATGCCGTCCGTTTCAGGTGTCAATCAATTCCGTCAATTTGTCGGCTATGCCGATATAAGTGGATGGAGTGAGAGAGCAAAGCCGCATTTTATCGGCTTCTGGCAGTTCCAGTGCTTCAATAAAACGCTGGATATCCGCGTGTGTAATCCTTTCGCCACGGGTTAGTTCTTTAAGTTGCTCATAGGGGTTTTGTTTGCCGTTTTTGCGCATGACTGTCTGAATCGGTTCGGCCAGCACCTCCCAGGCATTTTCCAGATCATCCGCCAGTTTTGCGGGGTTGATCCGGATTTTTCCGAGACCTTTGGTGGCAGCCCGGCAGGCGATCATCGAGTAACCGAAAGCCAATCCCATGTTGCGCAGCACGGTCGAATCAGTCAGATCGCGCTGCAAACGGGAAATCGGCAGTTTGGCGGAGAGGTGCTTGAAGATTGCGTTCGCCATTCCGAGATTGCCCTCGCTGTTTTCAAAATCTATCGGGTTGATCTTGTGGGGCATGGTCGAAGAGCCGATTTCTCCTTTTTCTGTTTTCTGACCGAGATAACCGATTGAAATGTATGTCCAGATATCGCGGTTGAGGTCGATCAGAATTGTATTCCAGCGCGAGATTGCGTCAAAAAGCTCGGCCATGCCGTCGTGCGATTCGATCTGTGTGGTGAGTGGTGTCTGACGCAGCCCGAAAACCCCTTCGATCACACCTCTGGCCAGTTCAGGCCAGTCAACCTCGGGATAAGCACTGTGATGTGCGTTGAAATTACCGACCGCTCCGTTGAGTTTGGCAGGCATGCAGATTGCGTCGATCTGAACGGCCTGACGTTGCAGACGGTGCACAAAAACGGCGATCTCTTTGCCGATGGTCGTGGGTGATGCGGGCTGTCCATGTGTGCGGGCCAGCATAGGAACATCCCTGTGTTCGAGAGCGAATGCGCGCAGCAGTCCGGTAACGACCTCTTGCTCACGGCGCAGCAGTTTCAAGCCGTCACGCAGCATGAGAGCATGCGCCATGTTGTTGATGTCTTCGGAGGTACACGCAAAGTGTACAAATTCACTGATATCCTCGAATCTTCGGCCTTTGAATGACTCCTTCAGGAAATACTCCACCGCTTTGACATCATGATTGGTGACACTTTCGATTGCTTTGATCCGTACCGCGTCATCAAGCGCGAAGCTGTCGGCAATCGCTTGAATCTCCATATTTTCATCTTTCGACAAAGTGCGTGCCTCGCCTATTCGCTGATCGGCGCAGAGTGCTTTGAGCCAGGCGATCTCGACGGCAACACGTCGCTTGATCAATCCGAATTCCGAAAATACGGTTTGCAGTTCCTCCACCTTCGATGCATAGCGACCGTCGATGGGTGAAATGGCTGTCAAGGGAGAGAGTGTGTTCATCTCAATCTTCTTTTTCTTTCTTGGTTGGCGGCTATTCTCTCAATATCTGTCAAAAAAAACAAGAAAAGGCTGATTTAAAACCTTTTTGATTGTTTCAACGGAAGTCTGACTGTGAAAAGGGTGCCCTTTTCAGAGCTTTGCACCTTCACTTTGCCCTGATGGGCTTCGATGAAAGTTTTAACGATGTTCATTCCCAGACCAAGCCCCCTGCTCTTCGCTCTGGCCGCTTCGCCGCGGTAAAGGCGCTGCCAGATCAGGGAGATTTCATCGGACGGTATGCCTATGCCGGTGTCGGCCACAGTGACCTCGGCGGCGTTATCTGAACAATCCAGCTTTACATCCACTCTGCCCTGCGGTTCGGTGTATTTCAAGGCGTTGTCGATGATATTGGAGAAAATACGGGAAATGCGGTTGCGGTCGGCTTCGATCAGAATAGCGTCAGGGGGTGTTTCAAGGTTGAGGGAGATGTTCTTCTCCTCCGCAATCAGTGAATACATGTCGCAGAGTGTTTTTAAGATGGCCGAAAGATCAAACTGAGTGCAGTTGATTTTAACGAATCCGCTCTCCATTTCACGGGTGTCGAGTAGATTTTTGAGCTGCAGCTGGGTGTGATCGCAGTCATCGATGATGCTGGCCAGGGTTTCGGTCAGGTGTTCGGGGAGGTCTCCGACCTTGAGAGCCAGTTCGGATGCGCCGCGTATGCGGGCTAGCGGGGTGCGGATATCATGTGCCACATTATCCATGGTTTCACGCATCGCCTGAATCAGGGTGGCGTATTTTTGGGTCATGATGTTGAACTGTGCACTCAGCGAGTTCAACTCGCTGATCATGCTTCGGACCGGGGGCGGATTACTTTCGAAGGCTCCCGTTTCAATGATATCACGCATTGATCTGGTGATCTGTTCGATTGGGCGAAGTGTGATGAAGATCATCAGCATGGTAGCGAAAAGTGTGAGAGCCAGTGAAAAAAGCATAAAAAGCTTCATATTACGCGACATCATCTGTTTCTGTTTGCTTTCAAGCAGAGATCCCTTGGCGATTTGCAGAATTCTGCCATCAGAGAGCTGGGTTGTCTGCAATTGAATGATGCGCTCACTGTCGGGCACTTTAAGCTCATCCCAGCCCAGATGCGGAAAGAGTACCGGCCCGCGCATCGCTCGCTCCCAGCCGGGAATGACGATGTCACGCGGAGTGCGCGCCTCATACTCCACATGTCCAAGTGTTGAGAGAATCCGGATGGCGAAAATGGTGGAGGGCGGCAGACGCTCGAGTGCAATCTCTTCGGCCAGCCAGTTGCCCTTGGGGTTGTTTTCGAGCAGTTCGGTCAGCTCTTCCGTTTCAGCACGCACATCCTGACGATCGAAACTGCGAGTTGACTGCGTGATCACCCGATTGCCCAGATAGAGCATTATCACCGTGCAGATGGCATAAACCGCCAGATAGCCCGCTGCCAGATAGACAGCGAAAGAAAGCAGTCGACGATTGACACCTCGGTTTGATACGGCCATGTGAAAAACTCCAGCTGATCCGCAGCTTCATTTAACAAATTGTGCGTATGTTGTCTGCATACCTTCCTTAGGCCTGGAAGACATAGCCTACTCCGCGCATTGTTTTGATCAGTTTTGAATCGAACCCTGAATCTATCTTGTTCCTGAGTCTGCATACCAGTACATCAACCACGTTGGTCTGCGGATCAACCGAACAGTCCCAGATGCGTTCTAAAATCAGTTGTTTGGTCAGCGGGCGGTTGGGATTGCGCATCATCAGTTCCAACAAGGCATATTCTCTGGGCTGCAGATCGATTTTTTTTGTGCCGCGCACCACTTTGCGTTTGATCAGATCAACTGTCACATCCGCGACCGAAAGCTTTGAAGGCTGCAGGTTTTCGCCGCTGAGCGGTGCGCTTCTGCGGGTAATAGCGGCGATACGGGCGGCCAGCTCCGAAAATGAAAAGGGTTTGGTCATGTAATCATCGGCACCGGATAACAGACCGGAAACACGATCGTCCACCGCCGCCTTGGCACTCAGCACCAGAACCGGGGTTGCGTCACCTATGTTGCGCATGTGCCTCAAGATATCCATGCCGCTTTTTCCCGGCAGCATCAGATCAAGCACCACTGCCTGAAACTCCTCGTGTTCCCACTTTTCGCAGCCATCCAGACCATTTAAAACTCCGACAACTTCATGGTCGGCCTGCCGCAGTCCCAGAGCTATGAAGGACTGAATCTTAGGATCATCTTCGATAACAAGAATACGCATTTTCAGAACCTAAAGCGGGCTTTGCCCGCAACCCAGAGGTCAGAGGTCAGAGATCAGCTTGTCCGGCGAAGCCTCGGCGAAGACGGAAGGTCTGTATCAATGCTCTGTTTTCAGTAAAAATGATTCAGGGTTGCGTAACATCACGCCTAACATTTTACCAATTTTCGTTACATTTTCTGTTTAATTACTTTGCAGAATTTATCCTCGTGCCTGACCTCTGACTTCTGCCCTCTTATATCTGAACGACTGCAGTTCGTTGTCGTCGGCGTTGTAGATAAAATGCGACTGAATCACGGCAATTATCACAAACAACGGCAGAAGCAACTCCTGCCCCTCTTCCATCAGACAGATCAGAGCTTTGCTCTGCTCGGTGAATTCAATATTGAACTCCTTGCGCAGAACCGATCCCATCCGGTCGAAAATGTTGATCAATATGACCGAGCCTCCCAGGAATGCGATACTCCAGCAGACCGGATGAAAGGTGCGCAGCCCTTTCAAAAGCGGGCGTATGTACCAAAGCAGAGTTCCGGCGCAAAGGGCAATAACGAAGATGAAACAAAAGAGCACGAGCTGACGGTCGGCCAGCGGGTTGACCGGGTTGGTCAGAAAACGCATCTTGAAGGGGGTGCCGTGTGTTGCACCCTGAATATTAGAAACATCAATTATGGCCCGGTGCCAATCCATCTCGCGTGCAATCGCAATAAGGGTGATAACCGAAAAATCCAGACAGAGCAGTTTGCCTTTGTTCGTTTTGAGTGGAACCGGCGGCAGCATCCAGAAAAGGAGAATCTGAAAGAAAAAAAGTCCGACAGTCGTGATCTCAACCGGAGAAAAACCCTTCTGCGAGAAGTTCAGGAAAATTTTCTCCGGTGTCGCAATGGTGTAAACGAATAAAAGTGCAATCATGCCGCAACCCCAGATTATGGGGGCGGTCATCCAGGATTTTTTCGATTTTATGAAGCACATATTCACTCCCACTCGATTGTCGCCGGTGGCTTTGAACTGATGTCATAAACAACGCGGTTGATGCCGCGCACCTCGTTGATGATTCTGTTTGAAATTCGTGCCAGTGTCTCCCACGGCAGTCTGCTCCAGTCGGCGGTCATGGCGTCGATGCTGTCCACTGAGCGGATCGCACAGACATTTTCGTAGGTGCGCTGGTCTCCCATAACGCCGACTGAGTTAATCGGCAGCAGAATTGCGAAACTCTGCCAGATATCCTTGTAATCGGGCAACTTGCTCATCTCCTCCTGTACACGCAGATCGGCCTGCTGCAGCAGATTGACCCGTTCGGCGTTGACCTCACCCAGAATACGAACGGCCAGACCCGGACCGGGGAAGGGCTGACGGTCAAGCAGCTGGCTGTCGAGTCCCATTTCACGTCCGACGGCGCGAACCTCATCTTTGAATAGTTCGCGCAACGGTTCGATCAACTCAAAGTGCAGATCGGGCGGCAGCCCGCCGACATTATGATGGCTTTTAATGGTTTCGCTCGGTCCGCCGTGTGGATTGAAACTTTCAATTACATCAGGATAGATAGTGCCCTGCGCCAGAAAACGGCTGTCCCTGAATTTACGGGCTTGTTCAGCGAAGACCTCAATGAACTCATGTCCGATGATCTTGCGTTTGCGTTCCGGGTCGGTTACACCCTTCAGTGCCGCATAAAAACGCTCTCTGGCATCGATAACATGCAGGTCCATGCCGAGTTTAGCTTCAAAAAGCTCTTTGACCTGCTTGTCCTCGCCGTAACGCAACAGGCCGTGATCTACGAAGATGCAATGCAGGCGTTTGTCGATTGCACGGTGTATCAGGGCCGCCACTACCGATGAGTCCACACCGCCGCTCAGGCCCAGGATAACTTCATTCTCTTCGCCGACCTGTCGTTTGATGGAGGCAATCGACTCTTCGATGAAGGATGCGATTTTCCAATCACCGGCGCACTTGCAGATTTTAAAGAGGTAGTTGCGGAGTATTTCGGTGCCGTGTTGTGTGTGCACAACTTCGGGATGAAACTGCAGCGCGTAGAAAAACTTGGCTGGATTACGCATTGCGGCCACAGCACATGTTTTTGAGGTGGCCGCGATTTCGAAGCCCGGCGGCGGTTCGGCAACCTGGTCGCCATGGCTCATCCAGACGGTCAGTTGTTCGGGAATATTTTCAAAGAGCTTGCATGAAGGTTTGACGGTGATGGTGGTGTGGCCGTATTCACGGCTGGTGCCGGCTTTCACCGCTGCGTCAAAAACGCGGGCGGTAAGCTGCATACCGTAGCAGATACCGAGAACCGGAATGTTCAGATCGAATATTTTGGGGTCACACAGCGGTGAGTTTTCAGCAAACACCGAGTTGGGACCGCCCGAGAGGATTATGCCTGCCGGCTGGCGTTCACGCAGTGTTGCGGCAGTGGTGTTGTAGGGTAGAATCTCGGAGTAAACCTGTTGTTCTCGAATTCGACGAGCGATAAGTTGGGTGTACTGTGAGCCGAAGTCAAGAATGGCAATCCAATTGTTTGTCATAGCTGTTGGTTCTCTTTTGTAGGGGTTTTCAGAGTAGTATAACCAGAGCGCTTTGAACTGTAAAGCGACATTTGAAGAGAGGCTTTTTCTGTCTTGTGATACGCAACGTGAAAAAGTATACTGTGATACTTTGAACATGGTTGCATTTTAGGATTTTTTCAAATGACAGACAAATGGTTTTCCGGCAGAGCGTCCTCAGGCGCATTTTTTCGTAAAATCGACTGGAGCGCATTCTGGGCGGCAACGGTCATCGCGTTTCTGGTTTATTTCTTCACGCTTGGTCCTTCGGTGACGCTGGAAGATTCGGGTGAACTGGCGGTGGCGGGTGATCATCTGGGAGTGCCGCATCCGCCCGGCTATCCGATCTGGACCATGTGCGCCTGGCTGTTTGCACGTGTTTTCAGCTTCGTCACCTTCAGGGGGCAGCCGACTCCGGTGTGGAGTATCTCTCTGATGTCGGCGGTCTTCGCCGCACTGGCGGCGGGTTTGACCGCGATGCTGATCAGCCGCTCGGTCTCGGATATGCTGCGCGACGCACATGATGGTGATCCTGATTTCAAACAGTCGGAGAATGACTGGCTTTGCTGGGTCGGCGGTGTGGCTGGTGCGCTTATATTTGCATTCAGCCCGGTGATGTGGTCGCAGGCGACTATTGTTGAGGTTTATACTCTCAACGCTTTCTTTCTGATGTGGATTTTTCTGCTTTCCTACCGCTGGATGCGCCAGCCGTCGCAGAAGATACTTTGGCTGACCGCTTTCGTCTTCGGTCTGGGATTAACCAACTATCAGGTGCTTCTGCTGGCGGCACTGCCGCTGGTTATCGTGATTTTCCTGCGTGACATCGCTTTGTTCCGTGATTTTCTTCTGGTCGGTATTCCGGTTCTGCTGACCAGTCATGCGCTGCAGATCGGTTCCATGCTGCCAGCTGCTCCCGGCGGGCAGGCGACGGCCTATGCTAAATTCACCCCGTTGCAGCAGACGGCGTTGCCCTCGCAATTTATGCTATGGGGCGGAGTCATACTGCTCATGGTGGCCATCGTCATATTTATGGCGCATAATTTCATTGAGCATTACTGTGCAAAAAAAGCAGAATGCTCGCCAAAGTTCGCCTTGCCATCCGCTAGAATCACCTATATCGGCGCCGGTATCGGATTATCCGGCGCACTTTTGATGTTGCTAGCCTGTATTTCCAACAAGGTGCTCCCGGTTGATCCACTCAATGCACCGCTGCTTCCCCCGGGAGTTTACACATCGGTCGCGGCGCTTGTGATGGCGACACTGGTCTTTTCGCTGGCCGGTGCCCGCAGCTGGAAGGGGAGCTGCCGCAAAGGGGCGGCCGCCGGCTGGCTGGGGGCCGCACTGGTTTCGCTGGTGGTGCTTCTGATCCGGCTGGCCGCGGTGGAAGGGGCCCAGATACCTCAGCAGTATATGGGTGTGCCGTTTGACTGGACGCTGCCGCGTCTGATTCTTGTCGGAGGACTGGCGGTTCTGTTTGTCATTGCGGCAACCATCGAGCGCGGTATTTTCTTTGCGCTGCCGGTGGCTGCGGTTCAGATCGCACTCTTCACCCTGCTTAACAAAGGTGCTATGAATGGTCTGCATCATCCCACCACTTGGTGGTTCTGGTGGCCGGTTATCTGGAATTTCGTCCTGCTGGCAATGGCAGATATGCTGCTGCCGCACGGCAGAACGGTTTCACTGACCATGCTCTTTGCTGAATTGGGAGTCTCCTTCTATGCATATATGCCGCTGGTTTCCGACCTGCGCAACCCGCCGATGAATTGGGGATATCCACGCACCTGGGAGGGATTCAAACATGCTATTACACGCGGACAATATGAAAAACTGGCACCGTCGGATGTATTCACCAGTAAATTCCTGTTTCAGATCGGTACCTATTTCGCTGATATGAGGGTGCAGTTCACTATGCTGGTTGCGCCGCTGGGTTTCTTGCCCTTTACCCTCTGGAGTTTTAAAAAGGGGCACAGACGTATTCGCGTCATCTATATCGCCGCAGTGCTTTATGTTATGACTTTCGTTCTGGTGGCCCTATCTAATTTTGTAGGGACAGATGTGGAGGTGCCTCTGCGTTTAGACAAGCTGATAGTGGCTCTGACGATGCTGCTCTTTGCAGTGGGATTGATCACAATCATGTGGCGGCAGGTCGAGAATTTTGTGCTGACTAAATGGAAAGGTCATGATTTATCCGAGGGCGTGACAGCCGGAATAACCTTCGCCTTTCTCTATGCGGTCATTGTTTTATTTTTCACGAAAGGATTTATCAGTTTCGCTTCACACTCTTTCAATTCGCAGACCGGACAGGTCTCATCTTTGCCGGTCTCGGCTGCACAGAAGAGCGGCGCACTGCTGCTGGCTCTGGTGCTGGTGACTCTGATCTTGGCTGCTCTGTTTTTTGTGCGCAGAGTGCTCGAAAGAAAAATTGATTTCCGGCCTGATATGGATGATGTGACCCAGCAGTGGATGCTGGCCGTGGCCTCCGGGTTCTTTGTGATGAGTGTCGTGCTGGTGGCCTTGGCAAATATCAAGGGTGATCTGCAGGATAACTTTATTCAGAAGGTCAAATTCATCAGCTCGCACGTTCTGTTTGTTATCTGGGTCGGCTATGGTCTCGCTTTCGGATTGGTGATTGCCAACCGCCTGCTTAAATATCTCGTGAAGCTCGGTCATCTTAAAGAGGTTGCTCTGCCGCCTTTCCGGGTGGCACTCTGCTGCCTTGGTATGTTCTCCGCCCTGATTCCCATCTACGAAAACTACACCAACGATGAGCTTGTTTTTGCGATGAGCGGTGCCGAGCAGAACGGTCATACCTTCGGTTGGCAGTTCGGCAACTATCAGTTACGTGGCGCCGATGCAATCACCGAGGAGCTGGAAGCCGATGAAGAACCGCTGCCGAATCCTGTCTATCCTGCTGAGATGACGAAAAACGCGATCTTTTTCGGCGGCACCGATCCGGGACGTTTCGTGCCCACCTACATGATTTATTCGGCAGATGTGCGCCCGGATGTTTTTTTGATCACCCAGAATGCTCTCGCTGATAATACCTATATGTCTACCATGCGTGATCTTTATGGCGACGAAATCTGGATACCGACCCCTGAAGACAGTGCCAAAGCCTTCCAGATTTATGTGGATGAGGTTAAATCCGGTAAACGTGCGGCCAACGCCGATCTGACCATAGATGGTGGGCGGGTGCAGGTGAGCGGGGCACTGGGAGTAATGGAGATCAATGGAATCCTGTGCGATATGATCTTTGCCAAGAACAAGTCGCGTCACGATTTTTACATCGAGGAAAGTTATGTGATTCGCTGGATGTATCCCTATCTGACCCCCCACGGCCTGATAATGAAGATCAATCAGGAGAAAACCGAACTCAGTGAAAGGTTGATCAGGGATGATATGGAGTTCTGGGATTGGTACACCAGAAAACTTACCCGTGACCCCGCCTTCAGACGCGACCTGCCTGCCCAGAAATCATTTTCAAAGCTGCGCAGTGCCATTGCCGGACTCTACTCCAACCGCAGACGGCTGACCGAATGCGAAGAGGCCTACCGGGAAGCCCGTGTGCTTTATCCGCTGAGTCCCGAGGCTAGCTTCCGTATGCTGCAGGAGCTTTTGCTGCCACAGGCCCGCTACAGCGAGGCAGAGGATATTCTGGCCTATTTCGTCGAGCGGGATCCTAATAACCAACGGGCGGAACAGTTTCTGGAGTTTGTGTCGCGTGTGCATAAAAAGCAGCAACGTATCGAGGAGCTGGTGGAGCTCGGAAAGAAACAGCAAAAACTCTCGCCTGAACATGCCTTCGAGCTGGCGATGTCATACAAAGAGATAGGACAGAATCAGTCGGCGGCCCACTATCTGAAACGGATAGCCGATAATAAGGGTGCCGGGCTGGCTCTCAGTCAGCGGCTGGATGTCGCTTTTGCCCTCTGCGCTCTGCAACAGCACAAGGAGGCTGTACGAGTTGCCGATTCGCTGATCAACGAAATTCCAGCCGACAGCTCCGTTAATATGCTGCTAAAACTGGCTGATGTTTACAAAAAGGCTGACGTTGCTGATCAGTATACCTCACTTCTGATGCGTGTTCTCAAACTTAAACCCGGCCATTGGCAGGCGTGGATCGACATCGCGGAGGTTTATCGCAGAAAAGGACAGACCCAGCAGATGCAGTATGCGCTGCAGAAGGGCGTCTCGATCGGACAGTCACAGGCATTGCAGGTTATTGAAAAAAATCCTGAGCTTAAAAAGGTGGCTATTCCGATCATACGCCGGATGTTTCAACAGAATCCACCCGACATTCCAGCTGTCCGGCTTGGGCACTGATGCGGAATTAACCCGCGTGGTTCGCGGAGGAGTACAGGCAATTGTGAAAGTAAAATCCCTCTACCTAATGGCAATTCTAGTGGTGATCGGTGCCGCTCTGGCACTGCGGGTGCCCGGACTCGATCGGAAACCGATGCACGGTGACGAAGCCAACCAGGCGGTCAGAGCCGGAATGCTGATGGATTCCGGTATTTATCATTACGACCCTACCGATCATCACGGTCCCGTGATGTATTTTGCTGCCATGCCTTTCTGCCATGCAACAGCTGAAAACTTTGCCGAAACCAATGAGTGGAATTACCGTCTGGTTACCGTTCTGTTCAGCGTTCTGACCCTGGTTTTAATGATTGGGTTTGGTCATGATCAAACTACCGGCGGTCTCTTCTGTAATCGTGTGGGCATGCTCTTCGCTCTGCTCTTCACGGCGCTATCGCCGGCTATGAATTACTACAGCCGCTTTTTCATCCAGGAGTCTATGCTGGTATGTTTTCTGACCGGTATGTTTGTGACTGGCAGCGGTTATGTGCGTGCCCGTGCACTCCGGGAGTCTGCATCAAAACGGCGCCAATTGTATAACCCCGCTGTAATGGCCGCGCTTTTCGGGGTTTTTACCGGTTTGTGTCTGGCCACCAAAGAGACCACGGTGCTTTCCTTTGCAGCTATATTTGCGGCCGCGCTGAGCGTGTTCGGTTTGCGCCGATTACTTTGTTATTGGAGCACCCGCGATGTGCTGATCGCTATCTGTGCGGCTGTTGTGGTGGCGGTTTTGTTTTTCACCTCCTTCTTCACCTATTTCCAAGGACTGTATGACGCGCTTTTCGCAACAGTTGAGGCCTACGCCGTGCGTGCCACCAAAGTGCCGGAGCATCACCACCCCTGGAATTTTTATCTGAAAACAATCTTCTGGTTCAGATACGGCAGAGGTCCGATCTGGAGTGAAGCCGGCGTTCTGCTGCCGGCTGCCCTGGCGTTCTGCTGCGTCTTTTTCACACGACGTGCCAATCGGGAAAAAGCGATTTCTGGACACAGACGTTTTGTTCGCTTTATGTTTGTTTATACGCTGCTTCTGACCATCCTTTATGCGCTGATTCCCTACAAAACGCCCTGGTGCGCACTCTCATTTCTGCATGGTTGGATTATTCTGGGCGGTGTGGGTTTCGGTTACGCCTTTGAATTTGCACGAAACTGCTCACGGCGCTTCATACGGCTGTCCTGCGGCATCTTGCTGATTGCAGTGAGCGTTGCATTAACCGGGCTGCACACACAGCAGAGTATTCGAGCCTGTTTCAAATATGCCGCCGATCCCCGTAATCCCTATGTATATGCGCATACCGGACGGGATGCTATGAATCTGGTTGCAGAAATCGAAGAGGCCGCCGCTGCCGCGCAGGGGTACGACACCTTTATTGTGGTTGCTCTGCCGACATCCGACACCTGGCCACTGCCTTGGTATCTGCGCAAATATTCACAGGTAGGCTACTGGACCGACATCAATCAGGTTCCGGCAGAAGCGCAACCGGTTGTTGTTGTGGCATCGGCCAGTCAAGGCGATCTGGCGGCTGAACGCTTCGGAGAAAACATGCAGTGTAATTTTTACGGCATCCGCCCTGGAACACTCGTCAATCTTTTTGTGCCTGAAAAGGACGATTAAACTCTATTCATGGTGAGATCACGCGATGGCAGCAGAGGGATCAGGCCATAATGTCAGAGCATGTGCGTTGAAACTTGTCGTGACGCTCTTTTTTCTGATGATTGTGCTCAGCAGAGTCGATCTCTCCGCACTTAAACATGCGTTGATCGATATTGAACCGCTGTCCGTTTGGATTGCAGCCGCCGTACTAATAACCGGTGCAATGGCCGGTTCGCTTTCATGGTATTTTGTGGTGCGTGCCTCCGCCGTCAACGTACCACTGTGCGGGATAGTTGCGGCCTATTGGAGCGGAATGTTTTTCAACAGCTTTCTGCCTTCAAGTATCGGGGGCGATTTCTTTAAAGGGTGGCTGCTGGTACGCAAAAATGAGGTTGCGCTCTCCAAAGCGGTGTCATCAATTATCGTTGACCGTGTGATTAACTTTTCTCTGCTGATAGTGATCGGTGTGGTTGCACTCGCCCTGTATCTTGAACGTTGCTTTCTGGCAGGTGCGTTGATCTCATGTGCTCTGCTGTTAACAGCGGCATTTGTTGTAATCGCACATTGCTGGTATAAGAAAGATCGCTGCGGCAAGTTTGCTGCCGTCATGCATCACTGCCTGTGTTTGTTCCGCGAGCACTCAAATTACCTCGGTGCCTTTGTTGCTGCCGCGCTTTCGCAGAGCTGCCGGATTGGCTGCCACTACTTCCTCATCCGTGCTCTGCATCTCGATCTTCCCGTCGTCTCAATCTGGTTTGTAATTCCTCTGTTCGGTATTATTTCGGCACTGCCGATCTCTATCGGCGGGTTGGGAGTGCGCGAGGGTGTTGCACTCTGGATCGCGAATGCGCTCGGCAACGTCACAGAAGATATGGTAAGTCTCAGTCTTGCAGGGCATCTGCTTTTTGTGATGATCAACTCACTGGGATTATTCCCGTTTCTGATTAACCGACGGCGCTGAGAAAGATTGTATGAAAACTGAAACGGCTTATGAGATGGTCAAAGCACTGCTGCTGTCACGACGTAACCCCGAAAGCGGTGCCTGGAACGGAGAGCTCTCTTCCAGTGCGGTGAGCACCGCGTTGGCGGTGACCGCCCTATGTAATGGCGAGCCTGCTGACAAGGTACTGGCTAAACGCGGCGTACAGTGGCTGGTTGACCATATCAATAACGACGGAGGCTGGGGCGACACCCCGCAGAGTCCTTCTAACATCACTACCTCTTTGATAGCACGCGCCTGCGTCGCCTGTCACCCGGATTGCATGGGGAGCAGCGGCGTATTGGCAGCCTCAGGTGCCTGGATTCTTGCTGAAACCGGCGGACTTGATGTTGGTACGGTGGCACATACGCTGGCAAAGATTTACGGCACCGACAAAACATTCGCCGTTCCGATTCTTATGTATCTTGCGATTTGCAACAATCAGGATGAGCAGTGGCGCGATGTTCCTCCGGTTCCTTTCTATCTGGCTCTGCTGCCGCGCTGGTGTTTTCGCTTTTTGAAACTGGAGGTTGTCAGTTACGCTCTGCCAGCCCTGATAGCCGTCGGTCTTTGCCGACATATCCGTGCGGCCGAAACCGCCGGTAGGCGAGCCGCAGGACGTCGGCTGGCCGGGCCGCTGCTCAGAAAACTGCGCTCGATCCAACCGGAACACGGCGGTTTTCTGGATGCCGCGCCGCTCAGCGCTTTCGTGGCCATGGCCTTGGAGAGTTGCGGTTACGGTGATTCGCCGGTGGCTCTCTCCGCACGCAGTTTTCTGCGTAATGCAGTGCGTAGCGACGGCAGCTGGCCTATCGACACAAATCTGCGCTGCTGGCTCACATCGCTTTCAGCACGTGCTCTGAGTTCGGAATTACAGGTGCAACCGACAAAAATGTATCAGACACTCGAGTGGATCCTCCAAGCTCAACATCGCTCCGTGCATCCCTATACCGGTGCGCGTCCCGGCGGCTGGGCCTGGACAGATCTGCCCGGCGGGGTTCCGGATGCGGATGATACCGCCGCCGCCCTGATCGCACTTTTCTCGCTTACAGAAAAATCCGATTTCGCAAAGCAGCCAAGCCGCACACACGATAAGGTAGTTTACAGAATAATAGAGAGTACAGAGATGGAAGTTGCGGGGGATAATTCATGCACCGAAAACAGGAACCCGCCGGATAGCACTGCGACACTTTCAGAAGCGCTGCACTCCGGCTTCAGGTGGCTTCTGAATCTGCAGAATAACGATGGCGGCATACCGACATTCTGCCGTGGCTGGGGACATCTGCCCTTTGACTGCAGTTGCTGTGATATAACCGCCCATGTGATCGAAGCCATTACCCTGTGGCGTGGTTATGAATACGATCACGGTTTTGATCTTTTCGATGAAAAACTGCGACATCGGTTGGATGGAGCATTGCTGCGGATGATTGATTATCTTCAGACACGGCAGCGCGATGACGGCTCATGGCTGCCCCTTTGGTTCGGCCATCAGTGCAGTGAACAAAAAATAAATCCGGTGATCGGCACCGCCCGTGTTGTCGCCGGGCTGCATACTCTGTGCAGCTCATCGCCGCCACTCAAGTCAGCAACGGACAATCAGCTAAACGCAATGCTGCAACGTGGCGAGAACTTCCTGATCAACACTCAAAAGAGTGACGGCGGTTGGAGTGCCGGACACTCCGCCACGATCGAGGAAACCGCGCTGGCAGTCGCGGCACTCAGTGGCTCCGCAGCCGATGTTGTCCGGAATGCGGCATATGCCGGAGCAGAGCGACTGGCCGCTATGCTTACAGACACTCCTGTCAAACCATCTCCGCTCGGACTCTATTTTTCAGCCCTCTGGTATGACGAAGAGCTCTACCCGCTGATCTGGAGTGTCACCGCTCTGCGCTCAGTCAGGGAGTAATACGCAATATCGATTTTGCGGAAGGTCAAAAAAGTGCGTCCTAACCAAAGCTGCTTTCAGCCGCAACCAAAGTGAGGCACTGTCATATACGAAGCCCGTGGTCTCC
>JAGYOL010000210.1 GCA_018399555.1 Kiritimatiellia bacterium
CAGCGACAACATGTTGCTAACGACCAACATGTTTGTTTTGCCGTCCGGTGAAGGGTCTATTCAATCAACTTCTGTCATGAAAAACCCGGCGCTCACTGCACCGGGTTTTTTTGTTAATTCACCTTGATCGCTATCCTCTTCGGCTCCTCTTTTTTGATCTTCGGAATCTTTACACTGAGCAACCCGTTCTTGAGGTTGGCCTCAACCATTGAGGCGTCCAGATCGTCAGGAACCCTCAAAGTTCTTTCAAACTTAACGCTCTCCTCTTTTCCGAGCTCAGTTCTCTCTCCGCTGACCTTGAGCAGATCGGCCTCAACTGAGATGTCGGTCTTCTCAGGATCAACACCCGGCAGCTCAAAAGCCGCCTCCAGCCCCTCGTCTGTCCTCCTGGCTTTGTATCTCGGAAATACACCGAAATCAGCATAGTTTTCCGAGGAACGGTTCCATCCGTTAAATAACGTGTCCATGAGATCAAGTGCGTCCCTGTCAACTGTTGAATAGTATTTCATAGTCTTCCTTCTTCCTTTCTGTAAATTATCTTTTTTGTTTTTTTGCGATTGCATCATTAACACGCATCTTGTTTCGCATTCTCTGTGCCAATGTCATCTTTATAACATAAACTGCTTAATTACAATAAGATACAAGTTAAAAACCACAGCCCACAAGCCCAATAAATGAGTAATTATGACTCAGTTGACTTGTTCGTAAAGTGACATAAAGACACTCAAATTGGTGACAGGCATTAATTTATAGTAGAATTGGTGACAGGCATTATTTTATAAATTGGTGACAGGCATTATTTTCTGTACTGATTAATTTGAATTGATTTTTATTGAGAATCGATGCTGTTTATGATACACTCTGAGAATTGTAACTCTTTATGGGAAAAGAATATGTCTGATGTAAGCGTCCGTGATGGTCAAGGAATCGAAATTGCCGGGGAGCATGTCGGCAGATATACTGCGGAAAACATAACTGTTCTGGAGGGGATGCAGGCGGTGCGTAAGCGGCCGGCGATGTATATCGGCGACACAGGTGAGCGTGGTTATCACCATTTGGTTTATGAGGTTGTTGACAATTCCATTGATGAGGCACTGGCTGGATACTGTTCTCAGGTTGATGTGCTTATAAATCCGGACGGCTCTATTTCCGTTGTTGATGACGGTCGTGGCATTCCGGTTGACATGCACCCTGTGGAGAAGCGACCGGCCCTTGAGATTGTGATGACAACTCTGCATGCGGGAGGTAAATTTGATGGTTCAAACTACAAAGTTTCCGGAGGTCTGCATGGTGTGGGGGTATCCTGTGTTAATGCTTTGAGTGAATGGATGGAAGTTGAGGTCCGTCGTGACAGCAAGATTTACCGACAGCGTTTTGAGCGGGGGGTTCCGGTTTCGCAGCTTGAAGTTATCGGCGAGACACAGGGCACCGGTACCAAGGTAACCTTTTTCCCCGACCACACAATCTTCAGTTGCAGGGTATTTAAATGGGATATTCTCGCCAACCGGTTGCGTGAGCTCGCATTCCTCAACAGAGGGGTAAAAATCAATTTCAAAGATATGGAAGCCGAGTTTGAGCGCGAAGAGAACTTTCTGTTTAACGGTGGTATAATTGAATATGTGCAGTACCTGAACAAGAATAAGAGTCCGGTTCATCATGAAGTGATCTATTTCGAAGGTCAGCGTGACATGATTGAGTGCGAGATTGCGATGCAGTACACGGAAGCGTACACACAAACTGAGTACAGCTACTGTAACAACATCAACACTATCGAAGGGGGCACACACCTCTCCGGTTTTCGTTCCGCTCTGACACGCACCGTCAACAAGTATATCGCTGACAACAATCTGCAGAAAAGCAATGAGAGTGCGCTTACCGGTGATGATATCCGTGAGGGGATTACAGTTGTGGTTTCGGTCAAGGTTCCGCAACCGCAGTTTGAGGGACAGACCAAAACAAAACTGGGTAACGGAGATGTTGAGGGTATTGTGGCTCAGATTGTCAATGATCAACTCGGCACCTATTTTGGGGAGAATCCTTCAGTTGCGCGCAAAGTTGTTGAAAAGGCTGTGATGGCGGCACGGGCTAGGATTGCCGCACGTAAAGCGCGTGATCTCACACGTCGTAAAGGTGTGATGGATGGTCTCGCACTTCCGGGCAAACTGGCTGATTGCTCTGAACGAGATCCCGCAAAATGCGAACTCTACATAGTCGAGGGTGACTCAGCAGGCGGTTCCGCCAAACAGGGTCGTAACCGTGAGATGCAGGCGATTCTGCCGTTACGCGGTAAGGTGCTCAATGTGGAAAAAGCACGCATAGACAAAATACTGAATAACAACGAGATCAGAACGCTGATTACTGCAGTCGGTGCTGGCTTCGGCTCTGATGAATTTGATATCGCAAAGGTGCGCTATCATAAGATTATCATAATGACAGACGCTGATATAGACGGTGCGCACATCAGAACTCTGCTGCTGACCTTCTTTTATCGTCAGATGCCGAAACTGCTTGAACAGGGTTACATTTATCTGGCACAGCCTCCGCTCTACAAAATAACCCGAAAAAAGCGTGAGGAGTATATCGAGAGTGATGCTCAACTGACCAGAAAATTGCTGCTACTGGGCATCGACGACATCTCCGTTAAGACAGCCGACGGTGAAGTTCTTGAGGGAGAACGTCTGCACACACTTTTGGAGCTGCTGGCTGAGATAGAACAGACAACAAATATGCTGGTGCGGCGAGGGCTTGATCCGGTTAAACTGCTCAAACAACGCCGGCAGACAACAGGAGAGTTTCCGCGTTATGTGATGATTGAAGGCAGTGGTGAAGATCCGCTTTACCGCTTTGCATATAACGATTCGGAACTGGCCGCAATGCGTGCTCAGGTTGAAGTCGAACTGGGAGAACCTATTGACCTGGCTGAGACTCAGGTTCAATCATACAGTTCCAACCAACCGATGAAATTCCGTTGGATAGAGCTTTTTCATTCGGGCACCCTGAAAAAACAGTTTGACGCATTGGGAGCACTTTCGTTTGATGTCACGCACTGTATGCCCGCTGAACAGCCCATCGCGTATATCATTGAGGATGATGAGCAGACGGGGGTTGCAGCTCTGCTGGAGCTACTTGATGCCGTGCGTGTAAGGGGGCGTAAAGGTCTGGGGATTCAGCGTTATAAAGGTCTGGGTGAGATGAATCCCGATCAGCTTTACGAAACCACAATGGATCCATCCAAACGACGGCTGCTCAAGGTCACCTTGGATGATGCTGTGAAAGCGGATGAAATTTTCACTTTATTGATGGGTGATGATGTCGAGCCGCGCCGAAAGTTCATTGAAGATAATGCGCTGAATGTTAAGAATCTCGATGTTTGATATGGAGAGTCTATCCCGAAAAAATCCTTTTTCGGGACAGGCTCTATTTTATCTGCTGGCTGTCGATAAATCTTCCAGCTTGCCGAACATGATGCGGTCGGATGAACCACCGTGATCACTCTGGGTTACGGTTAGCCAGATGGAGCTTCTGTGTTCATGAAATGTCGGATACTGGAATGATTCGGGGGTCGCGAAGCGATATTTACGCTCCCACGTTTTGCCGTCGCGTGAAATATCGATGTTGAAAACGGAGCGGTTGCAATTATCAATACGTTCACGATCTTGCCATCCCAGATAGTAGATATCGCCGAATTTGTCAAAGGTCGGTTTTGAATTGGCACCATTCTGCACAAAATCCATCTCGCGGGCTACGCTCCAGTTTTTGCCGTCCTTACTGGTAGTGAAGTGATAGTTGCCGCCGTCGTTGCGGCAGATTGCCATCCAGCTTCCGTCAGGCAGGCGATTGACCGCAGCTTCACTCAAATTCTCTGATTGCGGTTCGTTGAAATGGCCGACAATTTCAAAGGTGATGAAGTCGTCGTGCAGAATGGAGAGCGCATTCTGTTTGCCGGGGAAGTTGTTGAGAGCAGTATATATCTGATCATCAAAAATCTTAAACGAGTCGAAGATATAGAATGAGTCTTTCTTGGCTGCTCTTTTGAAACCATGCGCTGCGGCGTCGGCGTGAAAGGCGGTGGCAGTCATGTCAAAAATGCCATTTGATG
>JAGYOL010000211.1 GCA_018399555.1 Kiritimatiellia bacterium
CAAAACAAATGTCAAATATCTTAACTACGACCCCGCTTGGTTCCCTGTCGGCAGACAGGCGGCTACGCTGGGTTAGAAACAAATCAGAATAATACCATATCTATGGTGTTTTTACAATATTGCGGATTTTATAGTTTTTACGCCGCGTCAATTATCAAGAATCTGCTTTATAACCGGACATTGCATACAGGCCGTCAGGTCGTCGGTAAATCCGTTTTTACAAGGCACCGATTGTCTCCCGGTAACCAGCCAGCAGAGCATTCCGTCGGTCTTGGGACAGGGACATTTCCGCATGTCCTCCGCCGAGCAGTTCAGCATTTCCCAGCAAGGTTTACGCTCTCCCTTGGTATAAAACGCCGCCGCCAATACCAACAGTTGAACCATAACGTGTGTGGGAACCTCACGCCAACCCTGTTCGTAACTCTGAATCGCACGGATGGACAGACCCAGCGATTTTGCCAGAGCCCCCTGAGTCATGCCGATTTTTTTACGTATTTTCCGTGCTATCAGCGCTGTTTCACCATATTGCATCTCTTTAACATCCATATCCACCACCTTTATACTATTTAACATATCACTTCGTGATATCTTTTGTCAACCAGGTTTTAGACACTTGTTTTATGCAAAAAATACTGATACATTTTCACGCGTATTTCGAGTGCCGTGGAGCAGACCCTTTTGCGATGTGGTTAACCAGATGGTTGTGCGCTCGCATGCAAATTCCGGGCAGAGCTTGCGGTTCAACGGTTTTCTTTAGAGCTATCAGTGAAGGCGTTGTTATGTATAAGATTGAAGATATTAATAAAGTTTTAATTATCGGTTCCGGCCCGATCGTTATTGGTCAGGCCTGTGAGTTCGACTACTCCGGCACTCAGGCATGTAAGGCATTGCGTGAGCTGGGTTACAAAATTGTGCTGGTAAACTCTAATCCCGCCACCATCATGACCGATCCCGGTACTGCGGATATAACCTATATCGAGCCTCTCAATGCCGCCACTATAACCCGTATCATCGAAAAAGAGCGCCCGGATGCCCTGCTGCCGAATCTCGGCGGACAGACCGCGCTGAACCTGGCCTCTGAACTAAGGGATCTCGGCGTGTTGGAGAAGTTCGGCGTGCGCGTAATCGGTGTTGAGCTGGATGCAATTGAACGCGGCGAAGACCGCATGGCCTTTAAAAAGACAATGACAGAGCTGGGTATCGGTCTGGCCCGAAGTGAGATAGTAAACACTCTTGAGCAGGCGGAAGAGGTTGTCAAACAGATCGGTCTGCCCTGTGTTATACGTCCCGCCTACACCATGGGCGGCACCGGCGGCGGTCTGGTCTTTAATATGGAGGAGTTTCGTTTGATAGTCTCACGCGGATTGGCGGCCAGCCGTGTTTCGCAGGTGCTGATCGAGGAATCGGTGCTGGGCTGGGAAGAGCTGGAGCTCGAAGTCGTTCGTGATGTTGACAACAATAAAATCACCGTCTGCTTTATCGAAAATGTTGATCCGATGGGTGTACACACCGGCGACTCATTCTGTACGGCACCGATGCTGACTATCGCGCCCGAACTGCAGGCGCGGTTGCAGGATTACGCCTACCGGATTGTTGAGGCGATCGGTGTTATCGGCGGCACCAACGTCCAGTTTGCGCATGATCCCGCTACCGGACGTGTGGTCATAATCGAGATAAATCCGCGCACATCACGCTCTTCCGCTCTGGCTTCCAAGGCAACCGGTTTCCCAATTGCGCTGATCTCAGCCAAACTGGCTGGCGGCATGACAATGAAGGATATTCCCTATTGGCGCGATGGTTCCCTTGAAAAATACACACCCTCCGGTGACTATGTGGTTGTGAAATTCGCACGCTGGGGATTTGAGAAATTTAAGGGCATCGAAGATAAGCTCGGAACCCAGATGCGCGCCGTGGGCGAGGTGATGAGCATCGGCAAGAACTACAAAGAGGCGTTGCAAAAGGCGATCCGCTCGCTGGAACAGGGGCGTTACGGATTGGGATTTGCAAAAGATTTCAATCTTAAAAAAAGAGAAGAGCTGCTCGAATTGCTGGCTTTCCCTACCAGCGAGCGCCAGTTCATTATGTATGAAGCACTGCGTAAAGGAGTAACCGTCGAAGAACTGGCCGCCAAAACTTCCATTAAACACTGGTTTATCCAGCAGATGGCTGAATTGGTGCAGCTCGAGGAGATGCTCCTCTCCTTCAAAGGTAAAAAGCTGCCCGATGAGTTGCTGATTCAGGCTAAAAAAGATGGTTTTGCCGACCGTTATCTGGCACAGTTGCTCAATTTGAATGAGTCCGCAATACGCCGCCGCCGTCTTGATCTGGGTGTCGCCGAAGCCTGGGATCAGGTGCCGGTCAGCGGTGTCGAGAATGCCTCATATTACTATTCGACCTATAACGCACCCGATAACAATGTATCTTCCGAGCGTCGTAAAATCATGGTGCTCGGCGGTGGACCAAACCGCATCGGTCAGGGTATTGAATTTGACTACTGCTGCGTACATGCCGCTTTCACCCTGCGGGATGCCGGTTATGAAACCATTATGGTTAACTGCAACCCCGAGACGGTCTCCACCGATTATGATACCTCGGATAAACTTTATTTCGAGCCGCTGACAGTCGAGGATGTACTCGCAATCTATGAAAAAGAACAACCCGAAGGGGTGATCTGCCAGTTCGGCGGCCAGACGCCGCTGAATATTGCCGCTGAGCTTGAAGAGGCGGGAGTCAGAATTCTGGGCACACCTCCCGCCGTGATTGATCTTGCTGAAGATCGCGACCTCTTCCGCGAAGTGATGGAAAAACTCGATATCCCGATGCCAGAGGCTGGTATGGCCGTCAATTCCGATCAGGCGGTGGCGATCGCCGAAAAAATCGGCTACCCGCTAATGGTACGACCATCCTATGTGCTCGGCGGACGCGGCATGGAGGTGGTTTACGATGAAGAGATGCTCCGTCAGTATATGGCTGCGGCGGTCGGCGTTACCCCCGACCGGCCGATTTTGATCGACCGCTTTCTGCAGGAAGCTCTCGAGTGCGAAGCCGATGCCATTGCCGATGGTACCGACGCCTTTGTGCCTGCTGTTATGGAACATATCGAGCTGGCCGGTATCCACTCCGGCGACTCTGCCTGCATCATCCCGCCAGTCAATATCTCCGCTGAACATCTTGAAACAATCAATGACTATACCCGCCGGATTGCCCGTGAAATGAAGGTGGTCGGATTGATGAATATTCAATATGCGATCTGTGATGATGTCGTGTATGTGCTTGAGGCCAATCCGCGCGCTTCCCGTACCGTGCCGCTGGTTTCGAAAGTCTGCGGACTATCCATGGCCCGCGCCGCTACCGAAATCATGCTGGGGAAAAAACTGGCCGACCTTGATCTCAAAACAGTTGCGGTGCCCTACTACGGCGTGAAAGAGGCGGTTTTCCCCTTTAACATGTTCCCTGAGGTCGATCCTGTGCTTGGTCCGGAAATGCGCTCTACCGGTGAGGTGCTCGGGCTGGCAGATAAACCGGGATTGGCTTTCTTTAAAGCGCAGGAGGCCACCAAGTCGGTACTGCCTACCACCGGGACGGTGCTGCTTTCAATCAACGACAAAGGTAAAAATCAGATCGTCGGAATCGCCGAAAAGTTTGTCAGCGCTGGTTTCTCCATTCTGGCTACCAGCGGGACCCACGATTTCCTGCGTGAGCATGGCGTTGCAAACTCGCGCATTCTGAAAATGCACGAAGGCCGCCCGAATATCGCCGATGCCATTGCGAATGGTGCTGTGCAACTCGTTATCAATACCCCCGGCGATAAGACCAGTATGAATGACGATTCTTATATCCGCAAAACAGCAATAAAATATAATGTGCCGTATGTCACAACCGTCGCGGCGGCCCAGGCCACCGTCAACGGTATTGCCGATCGACTGAACAGCCAGGTCAGAGTGCACTCCCTGCAGGAGTATCACCAACGACTCTCCAACTGAGTGCACATATATGTAAGTTGCTAACCCAACGTAGCCGCCTGTCTGCCGACAGGCAGGGAACCAAGCGGGGTCGTAGTTAAGAT
>JAGYOL010000212.1 GCA_018399555.1 Kiritimatiellia bacterium
CCTGTCGGCAGACAGGCGGCTACGCTGGGTTAGACATGCTGCATAATTATTGCAGACTTAAGGCGTGATGAATTTTCAGTGATCCTCCTTCGCTAAAGCTTCCTCCTTCGTCCCGAATGCGGGATACGGCGGACAAGACGGCGGACATGTTAACGAGACCGCGTAGCGGTCGATCAAACCTTTAAACGAGCGTCCCGCATGCGGGACGCGATCAAACCAGCCCGCGAAGCGGGCGATGAAACTTTTAAACCAGCACCGCCCTGCGGGACGATCAAACCTTTTTCCCCATGCAAGCACCATCCATAGAGCTTTTTGTTCCCGGACGAGTCTGTCTTTTTGGTGAGCACTCCGATTGGGCCGGCGGTCACCGCCGCACCAACTCCGCCATTGAACCGGGAGTCGTAATCATCACCGGCACCAATCAGGGCATGTATGCCTGCTGCGGCCCATGTTCGGGGCAATTAAAGATACGTTCGACCCTACAGGACGGCACCCGCACCGAACTCTGGCAGGTGCCGATGGATATGGATCATCTGCGCCGCGAAGCAGCAGCCGGCGGCTTCTTCAGTTACGCCGCCGGGGTGGCGGCTTATATGCTCGATTTTTACGGTGTCGACGGCATTGAGATCGACAACTATAAAACCACCCTTCCCGTAAAAAAGGGGCTTAGCTCCTCAGCCGCCTTCTGTGTGTTGGTCGCCCGCGCTTTTAATCAGCTTTATAATCTGGGGCTCACCACCCGCGCTGAAATCGAGGCGGCTTATCAGGGTGAAATTGCCACTCCTTCCCGCTGCGGACGCATGGACCAGGGCTGCGCCTATGGTCAGATACCTGTGGAAATGGAGTTTGACGGCGACCGGCTTAGTGTTACACCCCTGCGACCTGGTGCTGATTTTCATCTGCTGATCGCTGATCTTTGCGGCAAAAAAGATACCGTGCGTATTCTCTCTGATCTGAATGCCGCCTATCCCTTCCCTGAGTCTGAGAATGACCGGCGTGTTCACGCCGCTCTGGGCATTGAGAATCGGCGCATTCTTGAACGCGCCGCCGCTCTGATTGAACAAGGCGATGTTGATGGACTCGGAGCACTTATGGGTGAGGCTCAGCTGGTTTTCGACACCAATCTGATGCCGGTTTGTGACGAGCTGCATAGTCCGCGTCTGCATCAGGTGCTTAACGACCCCCGCATTAATGAGTGGGCTAGCGGCGGCAAGGGCGTCGGTTCACAGGGCGATGGATGTGTGCAGTTTGTCTGTCGTTCAATTGATGCCAGAAAGCAACTGGCAATCTATCTGCGGGATAAATATGAAATGCCCTGCTTTGATCTTGATATTCTGCGGCCTGTTTCGATTCGGAAAGCCGTCATACCCGTGGCTGGTCAAGGCACCCGTATGTTTCCGTATACCAAGGGGGTACTGAAAACATTTCTGCCGATTGTTACACCGGAGGGTGTAGTTAAACCGGTGATTCAGATTGTGGTGGAAGAGGCGCTGGCGGCCGGTATCGAAGAGATCGCTTTGATTGTACAGCCCGGCACAGAAGACACTTTCAGGAATTATTTCAATAAGGAGGATAGATACGGTGTTGTCGAAAAACTGCCGTACTTTCTGCGTCGCGAGACACAGAAATTGCGGGATATCGGCGCACGCATAACCTATATCTTGCAGGAAGAATCGCGCGGATTCGGTCATGCCGTCCTGCTGGCGGAGAAATGGGTTGGCGGTGAACCCTTTCTGGTTATGCTTGGCGACCATATTTTCCGGTCGCAGCAGTCCCGCTGCGTAGCCGGTCAGATTGTTGATCTGTTTCAGGATTATGGCGACTCCCAGTGTGTTCTCGGAATCTATGAAGAAGCACTTGATCACGTAAAACACTATGGTACGGTCTGCGGTGAGTGGATTTCGGAAAACACTCTGCAGCTCGATGCGATGCGGGAGAAACCGACGGAGGATGAGGCCCGCGAGCATCTCTGTGTCTCCAAGCACGGACGCAGCGCGTGTTATTGTGTAAACGGAATCTACGCACTGCGTCCTGCAATTTTCGAGATGCTGCGACAGCATGTCGCCAACATTGTTTCCGGTGAACTCCAATTGACATCAGCACTCGCATCTCTGATTGCAAAAGAAGGAATGAAGGGACTCGTGGTTGATGGCAGACATTACGATACCGGAATTCCAGCCAAATACGCTGAAACCATAGCTGGTTTCAGAAGTTGAAGTGATTAAATGGGTGAAGGGGTTTACTTTTCTTTTTTACACTCTTCATTGCGTCGACTGTGTCGTCGCAATAAATCGTCAACCCGGCCGCAACACAGCAATGTAGTAGCCGCTTTACAAGCGGCATCCTGTAGCATTGGCTCGCAGAGCCAATTTGCGTTTTTTAGACAGGATTACATGATTAAAGAGCTTTTAACTCTTTAATCGATATTCCCCCCAAAACGCGCAGCGTTTTTTATTAAAAGCGTGAAACGGTTTTAACATGAAAGCAATTATTCCAGCAGCCGGATACGGCACTCGGTTTTTCCCGGTCAGTAAAGCGGTTCCCAAAGAACTGTTGCCTGTAGGCGATAGACCCGCGATTCATTTGATAGTTGAAGAGGCGATTGAAGCTGGTGCTGAAGAGGTGATTGTCATCACCTCGCCGGACAAACAGCTGCTGGCCGAATATTTCAGAAATGATCCCGTATGGCACACGCGCTTGGCGAAAAAAAAAGGTGCTTTGGCAAAGCTGCACCACCTAGAAGAGATATCCGGACGGGTGATTTTTGTGGATCAGCACGAGCAGCTCGGACTTGGTCATGCGGTTCTGCAGGCAGCTCCGCTACTGGAGGACGAAACCGAGCCTGTTCTGATTCTTCTGGGCGACGCTCTGGTGCTCGGTGGTGAGGTTGCTGCGTCAACTGCCATGCTTGAGATTTCAAAAGAACGCAATAACGCCTCGGTGATCGGGTTGGAACTTGTGCCGCCAGAGAAGGTCTCCAGTTACGGCATTGCAGCCGGAAAGCCTGATGGATCGAAGGATATCTATCGTCTCAGTGATTTGGTGGAGAAGCCGTCCATGGAAAAAACACCCTCTGATATGGCGGTTGCCGGACGCTATCTGCTGAGTCCGCGGATTTTCACACTGCTCTCCACCCTTGAACCCGGCCATGGCGGTGAAATTCAGTTGACCGATGCCATCGCCGCATTATTGCGCGAGGAGGCGGTTTATGGATATCTGTTCACCGGCACGCGTTGCGACATCGGCAACCCGGAGGGCTATTTAAAAACACTCCGGCTTGCAAACCGCAGCTAACAATCTGACGGCGTTGCGGAATTATTATGAAAACACTCAGAACAACGCTGAATGCCGCCGCCGGACGCATCGGAATAATCGAACATGCCTGGTGGGTCTTTTGAACAGTGCAATTTATGATAGATTTCTGTTAGTGAATCTTTTCATGTTGCGCAAACAGATACAGTGCGATATAGTCACAAACGGTTGCGACTTTAATTACTATACGTAGGTTTGAGCCGCAGACTGTTATGATTTGTATTTCGTTGACAATAAGGGAATTACAGATTGTGCTGGTTGAGAAACGTGCATAATTTGCGGGGACGGAGTCTGCCTTTAAATCCGAGGTAAGCTGAGGAAGAAGGTTTCCAGCAACGGCCAGAAGAGAAAGGCATCTTACAGAGCCACGGAGCCACAGAGAAGACTTTGTAAAAAGTAAAAAGTAAAAAGTAGGATGAGGAAGAGAGTATTCAGTCGGTAGTGGCAGTCAGCAGTTGTAGGGTCGGTGTCCTCACCGGCCACTGCAGCGTTGGCTCTCAAAGCCAAAACCCTTCACTCTCCACTCTTCTTCACGGTCATTCCGACTAAAGCGCGACAGCGTTGCACTGTAGTAGCCGCTTTACAAGCGGCACAACCAAGCTCTGCGCACCTGCGGGTCACTTCGTGTCGCTTATAAAGCGACTAAATAGCTTTTTTCAAAAGCTTCAACTTCTTCAATTTA
>JAGYOL010000213.1 GCA_018399555.1 Kiritimatiellia bacterium
ACACCACCGGCCCCGAAGTCGTGCACGTAGCAGTGTTGAAGTGTACAATTCCGGCAGGCATTGCGAAACCACACCGCGTAAATACCGATGTGTGCCACCTCACAGTTTTCCACCGTGATGTTCCTTACGCCGTCAAACTGGAGAGTTGCTTCAATGGAGGCGGCGGCCTGTTCCGCTTCAAATCCTTCTGGCGGCATGATCCACTCTGCATAACGGAAATTCAGCCCGCGGAATGTGATATGCTCAACAAAGTTTCCGTTTGTCGGATCACCTGCGACTATGAGAAACTGTTTTGTTGTAGGGGCCGTAAATTCGGCTTTCGATAGTTTCTCACCCGGCAGAGGATTGTAGAAAAGGGTTCCGTTACGTGACAGGAACCATTCGCCCGGGGCATCAAGAGCAGCCTTGTAATTCTCCAGATGGAATCGTGTATTACTGTGCCAGTTGTTCCAGGGCTTCATGCCGCGTCCTTCGGTGATAATGGCACAATGGTCTTTGTCAAGCTCGTGAATGAAACGCCATGTATTATCCCACTTATGGTATATCTGTATCTGGACATCCTTGAGTTCCTCCTGGGAGAGCTGACCGACGGTTTTATTAAACACATCCTTGTCGACTTTGATTATCTGTCTGGCACGTTTGGCAATTCTCCCACCTTTTTCAAGAACCTCTTCATACACATCCTGCATGTAGAAGTAAAATTTGTTGGGGTGACGGGCCCGGATTGCCCGCCTGCCATTGACATACAGCTGCTCGAAATACCACTTGCCGGCAGCCACGTCATCAATTTGTGTTGTCCACATTCCATTATCACACTCTTTCCAGCCAGTGATAACACGACCGCCTGATATCACCGGTTTCGCACCTTTGGCGGCTTCGTATGAGATCGGGACTGCTGCGCTGCCGCTGTCTTTCGGTGTCAGTCTCAGCGGCTCGGTAATTGTATAGGTGCCGTCAGCAACTATTATTTTTACCGGCTTGGACAGCTGTTCTTCGGCTTTGAGTTTGCGGACAATATCACGAGCCGCCTTTAGAGAGGCCACTGGTCCGTCACAGCTGTTGGAAGAGACTTTTGGTCTCAGGCCGTTATTGACATCACTGCCGTCAGGACTTACATAGATGCTGGTTGCCGGAGGTTCTTTTTTTAATGAAAATTCCTGACATCCAATAGTGGCCATCAGCATTACAGCTAATAGCATGACTGTCCTGTTTTTTGTGAACAGCAAATCAAATCGTTTCATATCTCCCCCGTGTTTGTTTGTGTGAGTGCGTGTGAGTGCGTGGGTGGGTGAGATATTCGGTTGCCTCGTATTCCACCCCATCTTCCTTCCCCTGGTTGCTTGAGATGCACCACTGGTCTGCGTTGGCCGTTATGTTGACCAACCCTCAGCTCACCTTTTCATAAAACTTTTGACAGTCCCTAGCTTCAGAAATGTCATTGTATGGGTAATTCAAGTTGAGATCAATACAGGAATTTGCTCTTTTACGAAACAGCGGGTTTATGTAAAATCGCCGCATTACAATGACAATTGTATCTCTGCGAAAACAGATGCGTTGCTGATTTCAATCAAAATAACGGGAGTTTCTATGAAAATGCGAACCGAGAGCTGTGATTTTCTGATTGTCGGCAGCGGTATAGCCGGTTTGATGAGTGCCCTCTATCTTGCTCCGTACGGACGGGTTCTGCTGCTGACAAAGAAGAAGCTGTCGGATTGCAGCACCAACCGGGCTCAGGGTGGTATCGCCTGTGTAATCGATGAGCAGGACAGCTTTGATCAGCATGTGATCGATACACTCAATGCCGGTGCGGGACTGTGTAATGAAAGTGTTGTGCGGAAAATCGTTTCCGAAGGCCCTGAGAGATTGAACGAACTTATCAATCTGGGAGTACGTTTCAATCACCGGCATGATGGCAGACCCGGCTTTGATCTGGGACGCGAAGGGGGGCATTCTCAACGGCGTGTGCTCCACGCCGGGGATATTACCGGCCAGAAAATCGAGAGCGTGCTTGTCAAGCGTGCCATGCGTCACCCAGCCATTACCATGATGGAAAATGCGATGCTGATTGACCTTATCACCACCCGCTGGCTACGCCGTCCTGGTGATAATCAGTGCGTGGGTGCTTACGTGCTTAACGAAAAAAGCGGCGAGATTTTTGCGGTCCGGTCACCGGTGACCGTGATGGCAACCGGCGGTTGCGGCAAGGTCTATCTCTACACCTGTAATCCCGATATCGCTACCGGTGACGGCATTGCGCTGGCCTGGAGAGCCGGTGCCAAAATTACAAATATGGAGTTCATTCAGTTTCATCCCACCTGTTTGTACCATCCCAAAGCTAAACGTTTTCTGATAAGCGAAGCGGTACGCGGTGAGGGTGCCGAACTGGTCGATACGAACGGCCGCGCCTTTATGAAAAAGTACGACAAACGCGGATCGCTCGCTCCGCGCGATATCGTGGCGCGGGCGATAGATTCAGAGATGAAACGTACCGGTGCGCCTTACTGCTGTCTGGACATCCGCCATAAATCCAGCGAGTTTCTCAAAGCACGGTTCCCGAATATTTACAATACGTGCCTGGAGTTCGGAATCGATATGGCAAATGACCTGATTCCGATTGTGCCCTCCGCTCATTATATGGGCGGAGGTATCAAAACGAGCATCGACGGAGTAACCTCGCTGCCGGGTCTCTATGCGGTGGGCGAAACGGCCTGTAACGGTCTGCACGGCGCCAACCGGCTGGCTAGTAACTCACTGCTGGAGGCACTTGTCTGCGCCTATGAGACCTCCGGACGGGTGATTGCGGATGCCTGCGTTCTGCCGAAAACGCTGCGTATACCAGCCTGGCACTACGGCAAGGCGGTCGCGAGCGACGAGGCGGTTATGGTGGCACATAACTGGATGGAAGTGCGTACCTGCATGTGGGACTATGTCGGGATCGTGCGGACCAACAAACGTCTGGCGCGGGCTCAAAACCGGGTTCGCAATCTACGGCGTGAGATCCGTGAGTATTACTTTGACTATCTGGTCACCACCGATACACTTGAACTGCGCAATATAGCCCTGGTGGCCGAGTTGATTATACGGTGCGCCTTGCGCCGTAAAGAGAGTCGCGGATTGCACTATACCCTCGACTATCCCTCCTTGTTGCCGCAGGCACGCAATACCATCCTGCCCGGCAGAAAGCTGTGAGCAGCTGACGGCGAAAACTTTTTATGCGTCGTGCTCCGACTCGCCATGCCAGGGTTCGTGCGGCGGAATTTTCGCCAGACCGGCATCTATCCGTTGACGTAAAGCTTCAAAAAGCAGAATGGTGGCGGCGGCGGATACGTTCAGCGAGTCGGCCAGCCCCATCATCGGAATCCTGACCCGCAGATTAGCGGCAACCATCCATTGCCGGGTGAGCCCATACTGCTCGGTGCCCAGTGCCACAGCGATGTTTCCGGTAAGGTCCACCTGTGAGTGCAGGGTCGCGGCATGCGGCGTCGCTGCCAGTATCCTGAAATTATGCTGCTTCAGAAAAATCAGGGCTTCTTCGGTTGTTGTTTCAATAATTGGTACTGAAAAGAGAGTGCCGGTTGAGGCCCGCACCACATTTGGGTTGTGGATGTCGGTGCAGCGGTCGCAGACAATCACAGCATGAACCCCCGCTGCATCCGCACTGCGCAGAATTGTGCCGAGATTACCCGGTTTTTCGATTGATTCAGCTACAACCAGCAGCGCGTTTTCCGGCAGAATCAGCTCATGCAGTGTGCGTCTGAGTTGCGGAGCGATCATCAGCAACCCGTCAGGGCGTTCCCGGTAGGCGATTTTTTTGAAGACCGATGTCGGGCAGCTCAGACAAAGCACTCCCTTTTCAAGGCACTCGTTCACTAAAGAGGGCTCATTCATGTTTTTCAGGTAAAGCTCCTCGCAGTAGAAAAGTGTCTTGGGAACACAACCGTGGT
>JAGYOL010000214.1 GCA_018399555.1 Kiritimatiellia bacterium
ATTCTTGTTTTTTACGACAGAAACTAAAATTATAGCGACTAAAAGCTACTGGCTACAAGCTGGGTTGTGAGCACAACCCGCGTTAGTTTTTGAAGATATCCACTTTCACATCATTACGTAGCACCGGTCCCGGTGTGCTGCGTCCGCGTTCAATATAACCTTTCAGCACTCTGGTCAATTCCGTCACAATTTCGGGATGCTGCGCCTGCAGGTTCTTTGTTTCGGATATATCCTCTTTCAGATTGTAAAGTTGCACATCCGGCATCCCTTTTTTCCTGGCTTCAGCATCTTTCGGAGAAGCCCAGCCGCCTGAGCCTGGACAGAGTATCAGCTTCCAGTCGCCGCGGCGGATTGCAAACCGACCGCTGATGGAGTGATGCACCGCCGCCTCGCGACACTGCGCTCCGTCTGAGGTAGTGCCAAACAGCGCGGAGGCGAAGCTTACGCTGTCCTCAGCCGCATCGGGAGCGACTCTCTGTCCGCTCAGTTCAGCGCAGGTGGCTGTCAGATCGGTTAGAGAGATCAACTGCCGGTTTATGGTGCCGGCTTTGATCCGCGCAGGCCAGTGACAGATAAAGGGCACGCGGTGTCCTCCCTCCCAGATATCAGCTTTGTAACCGCGGTAATTCGCGCTGGGGTAGTGACCTTTTTTGACCAGCTCCCCGACCTGGGCGGCCGGTGAGCAGCCGTTGTCACTGGTGAAGATAATCAGTGTGTTTTCCAGCAATCCCAGCTCTCGCAGGCTGTTGACCAGTTGGCCGACACACTGGTCGTTCTGCATCACGAAGTCAGCGTAGCTGTTCAGATCACTGCGCCCCTTCCATTGATCGGCGGGTACAATCGGGGTGTGCGGCGAAGCGTAGGGCAGATAGAGGAAAAAGGGCTGATCGCCTCTACCGGCGGCGGGAGCACGCTCTTTGAAATATTCGATAGCCTTTGCGGTTATCGTCGGCAGAACATCAACCGCTTCAAAGGAGGGCGCAGCCGGTCCTTTACGGTGAAAGGCCTTGGTGGCGGTGGGAAGCTCAACCACCCTGTTGTTATGAATCCAGGTATAGGGCGCCATATCGAGCGAAGCGCTGATGCCGTAGAAATAATCGAAACCATGAGAGACAGGCGAATCGGTCAGCGGTTTACTGTAATCCACATTGCAACCCTTAAGCATTGGATCATCATTCACAGTGCCCACCCACCCCAGACCGAGATGCCATTTACCTATGCAGGCGGTATGGTAACCGGCACGCTGCAGCAGAGATGCCGCCGTTTCACGCCCCTTTGAGATCAGCGGTTCACTGTTGCCCCAAAGCACGCCTTTCTGCAGATGGGTACGCCAGGCATAGCGCCCGGTCAACACCCCGTAGCGGGTGGGTGTACAAACTGCGGATCCGGAGTGGGCATCGGTAAAGATCATACCGCCCCGCGCCAGTCGGTCGATATTAGGGGTTGCTATTTTACCTTTACCCTCACTCAGACACTGGATATCGCCGGTGCCGAGATCATCACAGAGAATATAGACAATATTGGGCCTGATTCGAGACTGTCGAATGAATTTATTGGCGGCATTCATAGGCATTACGAGCATAAACATTGAAGACATAAGCACGATTGCTCTCAGACATTGTCGAGTAGACATATTCATCTCCTTAATTATTGCAGTAGAGCTGTCAGAACCGTAATCGAGTTCCGCAGTGGCTGTGTTATGGCGGGAATCGGCTGAATCGGAACGGACAAAACAGGTCACATTCGACCTCCTGCTCGCTACTGAGCGGTTTTTCCGACAATACGCCACAGCTGTGCCGTACCGCGGACATAGATTGATCCTTCAACGAAAACCGGTGTAGCGAAGATACCCTCGCCCATAGGATTGAGCGCCAGCTCCTGACCCTCGCGTCCGGTTTCAAAAACGCGAAAATCGCCCTTTTCACGATCAACCGCATAAAGACGTCCGTTGACGATGATCGGTGAGGCATAGTATCCATTATCAAACTCCTTGATCCAGAGCAACTTGCCGTCCTTAAGATCATGACAGGCAACTTCACCGGCGTCGGTGGCGTAGTAAATCAGGCCGTCACTCATAACTGGGCTGGCCACATCCGGCAGGTTGCCATCCTCCCAGAGCCAGAGACGTTCCGGCGGCAGGGCAGGATCGGCATTCAGTTTGTAAGCGACCATGCGCGAGTAGCAGTTGGCCGCGACCCAGGTGTCGTTCTCCCAGGTGATGGAGGGGGCGACCTCACCACCGACAGCATTCACATCCCACAACTTGCTGCCGGTGGCAAGTTCAACTCCCCAGGTGCTGTCGCAGGCATGTACCAGCACAATCGGTTTGTCGCAGGTTTGCATAACAATCGGCGTACTCCATGACATCCCCTCTGCGCGTTCGGTTTTCCAGATGGTTGTCCCGTCGCTTGTGTCAAGAGCCATGATTTCAGCATCCTCATCCTGGTCCCACTGTATCAACAGCATACTGCCCTGATAGGTAAGTGATGAAGCATGCCCGTAACTGTTGGCCGGTCTTCCCAGGTAGCGGCTCCAGACAATCGCACCGCTGTGATCGAGGGCCGCCAGATCCCCGCTTGCGAATATAACATACACACGCTGATTATCACAAGCTGGCGAGGATGCTGCGAAGCCAGTGTCCGCGGTAACTTCGGGCAGCTCAACGCCGGGCGGGGCACCATCCGGTATCTCGGTCATCCAGAGTTGTTCACCACTCTGCGTGCTGTAACACCAGACGCGCCGCGCCGTGCGGCTGCCGGTTGTCAGAAAAATTTTATCATGCCAAAGCACCGGGGTGGAAAAACCGGATTCAGGCAGCTCGACCTTCCATTGTACGCCGTCACCCGTGACACCATCCCACTTCAGCGGCACGGATTCAAGCTCGACTCGTCCGGTCATAAGGGGGCCCCGCAGATTAGGCCACTGCCCGTTCAGGTCATCCCGATCGACACCCAGCATACAGGCACAGACATTCTGCTGGCCGTTGGTCAATGCTTTATTGGTTAAACTGGCACGCAGTTCACGATCCGGTAGCGATTTGACAGCCGGACTGTGCCGCACTTGAAGAGTGACGGCAAAGATGGTCAGCAAGGTGCCGACGACCAGCAGTGCCTGCACCGCCAGCCGATCAGAACGTGCCGGATCACGCTCGACAACCGCGCGAGGATCAGGAATTTTCAGACCCAGACGCCAGGCCAGACCGAAACAGGCTGCCGTCAGCAACAGGCCTGTCACCAGCATCACCATGCCGTTCTGACGGAAGGTCAGGCTGTTGAAGTAGGTATGCCGCGCCAGACGATCGAGTTCCCGCGCCAGTGCGACCGCCTCGGTGTTCTGCGGATTTTCACGCACACCGGCCAATGCCCGTTCAAGCACTTCGGAGCGTACGGTGGCACTGTGTCCCGATTTATACCAGTCCAGCGTTAAAAATGTGGCGACGGTGAAGGTGAATACTAGAATGACAAAGGCAACCGCCCGGGCGCAGTTACGCAGCAGTGTTATGCGGGCTATCAGTTTTTTATCCATTGATTGCCATTATCGCAATTCCGGCGTCGAAAAACAAGAACCCTGCCCGGCCTTTTTTCCAAACCGTTATGTATTATTCCACAACTTTGCAGAGCATATGATATGATAAGAATCTACGATGAAGACAAGTTCGGCTGTTTGCCTGTGCGTACGCACACAGACAGACAGACAGGCGGCTGAAAGCAGCCTTGGCCTAGAATTTACTGTGAAAGGTGATGATCTGATGGGAGCTGAAATCGAGAGTAACGCTGTGACATATCCGGCACCCTGGCTGCGCCTGCTGAGGCTGCCCAATCTGCTAACGGTGCCCGGCGACGCCGT
>JAGYOL010000215.1 GCA_018399555.1 Kiritimatiellia bacterium
CGAGCATTTCGCCGAACTGTTCAGCAAACCAGTTGCCGACATTGACCTTATCCAGGCGCGGGTGTCCGAACGCATCACGCACCACCTCTTCGCCGCGTGATTCCATCTCGGCGATGATCGAACTGAGGCAAGCACCCTCGGAAACAAAGATGTTGACGCTGTCGTTGGCGTCCATCACCTGCCGCAACCGCTCAGCCTCACCGGCGATATCAAACGACATCTCCGGCACATAAACGGCGTGCACATCCTCGCGCTCGATGGTGAGTCCGAAGCCCGGCAAGCGCGATGAAGCAACCAGACGTTTGCGGTATTCAACGGCGGTGGCGGCGGTGAGCCAGCCGCAATTGCGCCCCATCACTTCGTGCACAATCAGCATCCGCGGATTGGCGGAGTTCTCTTTAACGACATTAACAAAAAAGCGCCCACCCTCTTCCGCAGCGGTCCAAGCACCCAGACTCTGACGGATCGGATAAACATCATTGTCGATCGTCTTGGGCAGACCGACCACAGTCAGACCGTAATCATGCTTCGCCAGATATGCGGCCAAATCAGCGGCGGCGGTGTTGGTATCGTCGCCGCCAATGGTATGCAGCACATCCACGCCATCTTTGACTAGCTGTTCTGCGGCGACCTGCTGCGGGTCCTCTCCTTCACTCACCAGACCGCGTCGCACGCAATCCTTGACATTGGTTAATTTGACGCGGCTGTTGCCGATCGGGCTGCCGCCGTGTTCGGTGAGGATCAGCGCATTAGCACGTACTTCGGAAGTAACCGGGATGCTGTCGCCTTTGAGCAGACCCATATAACCGTTGACATAGCCGACAATCTCAATCTCCGGCGCGACCTGGGTATATTCATCAATCAGATAGCCTATGGCGGCACTCAGACAGGGGGCCAAGCCGCCGGCAGTCAGGATTCCAACTTTTTTAACTTCTTTGCTCATCATATCTCCCTTTTTCTGAAAAAAACGAGCCGTCAGTATAAACAAAGCGGAAAAAATAAACAAGAGCGGCCTGCGATAAAATCACACGCCGCTCTTCTGTCAGAACGGCAACCCGCCACCCGGCGTGTTGGGAGCCCGCGGAAAAGAACTCGTAAGAGAAAAGACGCACTCCTAGCGATCCGTTCTGAATCGACGCCCTCATTTAAACAGAACTTTGTTTGAAAGTTATTGAGGAGTTGTTTAATTTTTGTAAAGTGCCCGACGTCGGGACACACGTTCAACCTGTTCGATATAACGCTGCACATCATCGCGCGGTCTGGTTTCCACCGATTTTTTAAGCAGGACAAGGGCCTCATCATAGCGACCCTCCCTGACCAGCAGCTGACCATGCCGCAGGGTGGCGTCGGCCTCGAACCGCTCTATCCCGGCCGCACGTTCAAAACAGAACACGGCATCTTCAATTTTATCATTACGCCCGTGATACTGTCCCAGCAATATCAATGCCTCGCCATCAAGCGGATCGAGCTTGACGATGCGCCTGAGTATTTCGACATGCTGTTCATCGGTCATGCCCTCATTCGCCGCCAGCCGCGCCTCCAGTTTAAGAACGCGCTTCTTGAGCTCATCGGTGATCGCAGACTGATCCGTCGCTTCAATTGCCTGCATCACAATGCGTGTCTCGTTATAGGCGCCGCGTGCCAGCAGGACTTCGCAGTTGCGAATAACCGTCGCTGGCTCGGCGGCATCTTCAGTAGCAGATGCGGCCCTCAGATAGGCTTCAGCCGCCATCGAGTACTGCTGTTCGTTAACATAGATATCACCCAGCATGTTAAGTACCTTGCCGGAAGCCTGCTTCTCCATTGCCAGCAGTTCATAGATTTCAGCCGCTTTGAGCGGTTTGTCCATTCCCAGGAAAGCATTGGCACGCATCAACCAGTAATCCGTTTTTTCGGGATTCAGCGCAATCAGGCTCTCGCACAACGCGGCAACTTCACCGAATCGACGCTGTTTATAGAGGGTGCGCAACAGCCCCAGCTTCCAGTCCAGATTACCCGGCTGCATCAGCATGGCCTGTCGATAGGCACTCTCGGATGATATGTAATCACCGGTTGAGAAGCAGGCGAAGCCGAGCAGCCCGAATGAGTAGCCGTCGGCGGCACCCAGCTCGATCGCAGAAGTCAACGCTCCAATCGCCTCGTCATAACTTCCTTTACGCACATGAATCAGGCCCATATTCTTCCAGGCGCGCTGAAAAGAGGGAAATTTATTCACCGCGCTCTGGTAGTATTTGAGAGCCTCATCATGATTGTCATCCTGGAAAGCCATGTTTGCCAGGGTGAAATCGAAGATGGCACTGCTGGCCTCTCCCAGGTTTTTCTTCAGCAGCTTCTTTGCCTTTGCCACACTTTTCTCCGGCTCCTTTTCATCGGACATCAACTGCATGATCTCCTCCATATCTTCACGCTCTACAGCGCTGATGGAGGGTTCAATATCCGTCCGCATTCCATAGGAGCCCATAAACGCCCGCTGAAAAGCGGGATCCTGCCAGATTTCCGGATTGTGGGGTATCCCCGCGACCGCTTTTAATGCGATCATAATTGCCAACAGTTTGATCATTGTTCTATTCATTTCTTCTCCTAAGAGGGCAGACACAAGGCCTACCCCTACGTTTTGGCTGCGAATGTTATCGGCACACGCATTCTAAATTGAACCGGCTTGCCATTCTTGCGACCCGGCTCAAAACGCCAACGTTTGACCGCCTTTAACGCGGGGGCATCAAAAGCCGGATTGGTTGATTTCTGAACCTTGGCCTGCTCGACGCGTCCCTGTTTATTTACAATAAAAATCACATACACCGTTCCGGACAGTTTTTTTCTGCGCAACTCCGCCGGATACTCCGGTGCAATCTGACGGCTGACCCGCGGTGGCTGATCGAGATCCTCGAGTGAAAAAACAGCCTCCGCCTCCTTACGGTCAACCCCCTTTCCATCATTCAGTTTCACCGCAAAATCGCCGACGCCGCTTCCGAAACCGGGATTCAACGCCAGCTCCAGCTGAGCCAGATCAAGAGGCGCATCCTGCTCATTCAGTTTTGGCGGCTCTTCCTCCGGCTCCGGCTCCTCCGGCGGTTCCTCGATCTCAGGTGCTGGAGGCGGTGGCAGGGCAGCCACATCCACAGTTCGCAAATCGGTATCTGCCTGAGGTGCTTTGGCGATGTGCTGCAACACAGGTAGCAGCATAAAAATCGCCAGCGTTATGGCAACAGCAAAAATTGCCGCAAGCAGGGTTCTGAAAAACACAATTATCGCTTTGAAAAACACTGACATTTAAAACTTTCTGCTGGGCGGACGAGTTGCATCGCCGCCGATTTTATCTGGCACCCACTGAAACCCTTTCAGCTCCGCCAAGCCTGGCCTCATCAACCACACGAACCAACAGAGAAACCGGTGTTTTGTCAGCACTCTGTATAATGACCGGCTGCTCCTTATCAACAAGCTTCTCCCGGATTAGATTGCGCACTCCGGCTATTGAGATTTCACGTTTTTCATAACTCACCTCGCCCTTTTCGGTGAGCGTCAGCATGATTGACTTAGTTTCCGTGTTCATGGATGCGGCCGCCTGCGGTTTATCCAGATCAATACCGGACTCATCAATAAAGGTGGTGGTCACAATGAAAAATATCAGCAAAATGAAAACACAGTCCATCAGCGGCGACACATCAATGGTCGCGGAATCGGATTCGTTATCTCTGAAACTTCTGAATCTGCTCATGGGGTTCCTTTCAAAGGGCGAATAATTATTCGCCCCCACATACCGGGCGAATGTTTATTCGCCCCTACATACCGGGCGAATGTTTGTTCGCCCCCACATACCGGGCGAATGTTTGTTCGCCCCCACATAC
>JAGYOL010000216.1 GCA_018399555.1 Kiritimatiellia bacterium
GTTGATTCTATGCGAGGCGTTATGCTTATACTTACCAAAGCATCGTAATATTGTCCATCCTTATTTGTTTTATTGTACATTGACAATTCGGGGTTGTTTGCTACGATTAACACACGATTAGGAAAGGTTTTTGACAGGATAACAGGATTAACAGGAGGAGATAAGATGGATAACAGGCGTTCTTTTATCAAGAAGAGTGGAATGGGTTTGGCGGCTGCGATTGCAGCCCCGACAATTATTCCGGCATCGGTGCTGGGACAGAGTGCTCCAAGCAAGCAGATTACAATCGGCATGGTGGGTACAGGCCGGCAGGCGGTTAATGCCAACTTTAAAGGTGGTTTCCTCAAGCTGAAGAACTGTCGTGTTGTGGCGATCAATGATGTCGACTCCTGGCGGATGGATAACTGCGAGGCGGTTGTAGATAAGGCTTATGGCAAGAAAGGTTCTGTTAAGCGGTATGATGATTATCGCGAGGTGATTGCCGACAAGGGCGTGGATGCGGTTATGTGCTCTACAACCGACCACTGGCATGTGCCGGTGGGCGTTACCGCGGCTTTGGCAGGCAAGCATGTCTGTATGGAGAAGGCTCTGTCTGTGAGCTTCAGCCACAGTAAGTCGCTGATTGAAGTGGTCAAAGCGAAGAAGGTGGCCCACCGTCTGGACAGTGAATTCCGTTCAAATGGTCATATGCGCAAGGTCGTGCAGGGAGTCCGCAACGGAGTGCTGGGCAAGCTGACCCACGTGACTGTCGGCGTGCCCAAGGAGCTCAACGGGGCCAGTATCGGCGCGCAGAAAGCGATGCCTGTGCCGAAGGAGCTGAACTACGATATGTGGCTCGGTCCTGCATTTGAGGCACCCTACACTATGCGGCGAGTACATGAACCGAAAACTATCGGCAGCCGCCCGGGTTGGCTGCGCATAGAGGATTACTGTAATGGCATGATCACCAACTGGGGCGCTCATTTCTGGGACCTCGCCCTCTGGGGCATGGACCGCGAGTACGAGATGCCGGTGACGGTTGAGGGCAGCGGCCGGTTCGGCAAGGGTCTCTGGAATACGATTGAACAGTTCGACCTGAAGTACACCTATAAGGACGGCTTTGCGGTGAGCTATAAGATTGATCAGCCCTATGTGAAGTTCGAAGGCGAGAAGGGATGGATTCAGGCACGTTATCCCAACAAGATCACCTCCAGTGATCCCGCTTTGACCAAGGCGCTGGATACGCCCGGCAAATGCGATTTTTCCGGGACACTCAGCGATAAAGCTGACTTCCTTCGTTCAATTGAGACCGGCAAGCCCTCTCTTGAGCCGCTTGAGGTCGGACATACAGTCTATTCGATCAGCTACATGGGACTTTGCTGCGCAACCCTTGACCGCAAGTTGACCTGGGACAGCGCGAAAGATCGCTTTGTGGATGACAACGCCGCCAACGCGATGCTCAACCGGCCCTTCCGCGAAAAGTGGCTCAACAAGGATGTGGTTGACTGGATGAATAAGTTTCAGGCTGTGCCGCTGACTTAAAAGATTTTATTAATCTAGGTTTTTTATCTCGCATAAAGACACAAAGCCTCAAAGCTCATTGCTACGCAGTTATTCAGACATGATTACAGGATTAACATGATTAAGAATAATTTATTTTGAGGTGGTAAATGACGAAAAGTAAATCGTTTAAATGGGTTGTCTGTGCCTTTCTGTTCTTCGCGGTCACGATCCTGTATGTTGACCGGCAGTTCCTTTCGGTGCTGGCGCCTGCCCTGACCGATAAATTCGGATGGAGTGAGAGCGACTATTCCAATATTGTTGTATTCTATCAGATTGCGTATGCTGTCGGGGTTTTTGCTGTCGGTTGGCTGATTGACCGCATGGGTACGCGTATCGGGTTTGCTTTGTTCATGGCGCTGTGGTCGGTGGTAGCCATGGCTCACGGCTGGGCTGCTTCGGTTCTGGCATTTATTGTTGTTCGTTTTGCTCTCGGTATAACCCAGGCCGGTTGTTTTCCGTGTGCCATAAAGAGCGCGGCCGAGTGGTTTCCGAAGTCGGAGCGCGCTTTTGCGACCGGCATATTCAATACCGGGTCTATGCTCGGGCCGATCATCGCCCCGCTGGCCATTATCGCGATCTATACGCGGACCGGCTGGATGACAACAGCGTTGCTTTTAGGTATACCCGGGCTCGTCTGGTGTGTTTTGTGGTTGGCTCGTTACCGTCTGCCGGAAGAACCCGTCGAAGAACCGGGGGAGGATGATGTCCAGGAGAAGAATCTCAGCTTTGTTGAGGTGATGCGTTACCGCGCCACGTGGGCGTTCTTTTTCGGAAAGCTCTTCAGTGATCCGGTATGGTGGTTCTTTCTGTATTGGCTGCCGAAGTTTCTTGATAAGCAGCACAACGTTGATATCAAACAGCTGGGGCTGCCGCTGGTTCTTATCTACTCAATCACGATTTTAGGCAGTATCGGGGCCGGTTGGCTGACCCGTTTCTTTGTTGATCGCGGCATGAACGTGCGCTCTTCCCGCAGGCTGGTGATGTTTATCTGCGCGTTGCTTCCTGTTCCGGTTATTATCGCGGCATTTTCAGGAAACCTCTGGCTGGGAGTTGTGTTGATCGGCCTGGCGACAGCCGGTCATGCCGGCTGGATGGCGAATCTTTTCTCGCTGGTTTCGGATGCATTTCCGAAGAGCGCGGTGGCTTCAGTTACCGGTATTGGAACAATGGCTGGTGCGATCGGCGGAATTTTTGTGGCTAAACTGGCCGGATGGATACTCGACGCAACCGGCAGTTATACGGTGCTTTTTATCATGTCCGGTTGCTCTTATATCGTTGCCTGGAGCCTGGTTCAGTTTTTCATGCCTAAAACAGCGAAGGCGTAACCAGGATCGGGTCTTTTCGTTGGGCGGGGATCCTTCCTGCAACGCAGGGTTGTGCGTCAGCCGTCGCTGTTTTAATAAAAAACGCTACGCGTTTTTGTGAAGTTTATCCATTTGAACCATTTTAACAATTTTAACCACTTAAACTTTTGCCGGAGGCGAACAATGACCTCAAGAGAGCGAATACTTACAGTGTTGAACGGCGGTATTCCTGACCGGGTGCCGGTTGTGCCTTTTATTCAGGAGGAGTTTCTTAAATGGTATTATCCGGGACGCACGTCTTATGACCGGGTTGATACAGTTCTCGAACTCTCGGAAGAACTGCCCTTTGATGTGATCTGCAAGCATAACCGCTTTATGACTCCTCATTTTATGCTTCACGATCATGAGAACTGGCAGGTGAAGCGTGATAAGGCGCTTGAAGGCGAGATGTGGATCACCCGCATTACAATCACAACACCCGACCGCGTTCTGACCCAGGAGCTGGCTGTGCCGGATGCGGGGGCGGCGACCTCCGGACTGATGGCTACCACCCGCAAATACATGTTTGAAGAGGATGCCGATATCGAGGCATTCATCAAGTGGTTGCCGGAGCTGGGGGAGGAGGACGCCGCAGTTATCCGTGATGTCAACCGTGAGTGGCGTGATAAGATCGGTGATCGCGGGGTGAGTGCACCCTGGGGCTGGGCCGGTGTGTTCAACTATGTGGCTGAGCTGTGGGGAATCGAGAGACTGATGATGGCACCCTATATGAATGAGCCACTTTACAAGGCGCTTATGACAAAAGTGACCGATGCGATGATCGCGTATAACCGTCCATTGATTGAGGGCGGTGCCGATGCCATCGGCATTCAGGGGCATATCGCCAACTCAGGTTCGGTAAGCGTCGACTACTTCATGACCCACGTTTTTCCCTATGAGAAGCGTCTGATCGA
>JAGYOL010000217.1 GCA_018399555.1 Kiritimatiellia bacterium
CAAGCTCTGTTAAAATACGTAAAATCCAAATTTGCTCGAACGATGCTGGGAATATTAAAAGTTACGCAAGACAACAAGAAAGAGAGTTGGTCAAAAGTCCCCATGCAGGATTTCACGCCGCAGAGTGATATTGACTGGACGAAGTCCATTCCTGAAATTGACCGTCAGCTTTACGCCAAATACGGTCTTAACGAGCAAGAGATTGCCTTCATCGAAGAGAAGGTAAAGGCAATGGAGTAATAGCACCCTGAGTGAAAAATAAAGCCTGGCACTAAATCCGCCATGATTTTTAAGCACTTGTATATAATTTGCAATGACCTTTCATCTTCGCCGGACAAGCTGGTCTCTGATGAAAATCACACTTGATTTGTTGAAAAACGCAATAGACAGATTTCCATGATTATGTCAGCCTTTCAACATTATCGGAGTGTGCAATATTAAAAAGAGGAACAGATGATGAAAGAGAGCGGGATTTTAGGTCGGCAGTTTAAGACAGGCGGGTTTTGCTACAGCTCTGATGGGCGCAGTTTGCGGAGATATACGCTGATTGCTGTCGCCTTGCTGGTGGTGTCGCTCGGCTTCTGGGGCTGCGCTTCCAGACAGAAAGTAGCGCGAAATGAGATGCCGAATATTATTTTAGTGCTGTGTGATAATCTGGGTTACGGCGATTTGAAGGTTTACAACCATGAGGCGAAGCAGAACACGCCGCGCATATCTCAACTGGCGGCTGAAGGCATGACTTTTCATCACGCCTATGCCGTCGCCGCAGTCTGTTCGCCCTCGCGCGCTGCTGTCATGACTGGTTGTTATCCACGCCGGGTGGGACTTGATCTGGCGCATGCGAGTCAGCGTCCCGTTCTTTTTCCGGTCTCCCGCTTCGGCTTGCATCCTGACGAGACAACAGTGGCGGAAATCCTGAAAGAACGCGGTTATGCGACGATGTGTATCGGCAAGTGGCATCTCGGTGATCAGCCGGAGTTTCTGCCGACCCGTCAGGGCTTCGATCATTTTTTCGGAATACCGTACAGTGATGACATGGTCGAGGATGCTAAACGCGGCAGACCGCCACTGCCGTTGATGCGCAACGAGCAGGTTGTCGATGCACCGGTCGATGTTAAGCTGCTGACGCAAAGCAATACGCAGGAGGCATTGCGCTTTATCGAGGAGAACCGCAATCGTCCGTTTTTTCTGTATTTCCCGCAAATCACCCCCGGCAGTACCGGCAGTCCGCCGGTTGCTCCGGAGTTCCGCGGCTTAAGCGGTAACGGCACCTGGGGCGATTCAGTGATGGAGCTTGACTGGTCGACTGGTCAGATTGTGGATAAGTTAAGCGAGCTTGGGTTGACGGAAAACACATTGATCATCTGGACCAACGACAACGGTGCGCCGGGATGGCGCCCCAATGCATCCAATCTGCCGTTGAAAGGCGCTGCCTATTCAGTTGCTGAAGGCGGCATGCGTGTGCCTTTGATCGCCTGCTGGCCTGGCAAGATTAAAGCAGGCGCACAGTGTTCGGAGTTGATCACGCTGATGGATCTGCTGCCGACCTTTACGGCACTGTGCGAGGGCAGAGTGCCGCAAAAAAAAATCGACGGTCATGACATTACGCCGCTCCTTTTTGGAAAGCCCGGCAGCAGCTCTCCTTATGAGGCGTTCGGTTATTACTATATCGATCAACTTCAGGCGGTGCGCTCAGGAGAGTGGAAGCTCTATCTGCCGCTACAAAAGAAACGGACAAATTTCGGCAATAAATCCGAGAAGTTCGACGGTGAACTTTATAATCTGATAACCGATCCGGTCGAGCAGAATAACCTGTTTGGTCAACGCCCCGATGTTGTTAAACGCCTGCTGGCTTTTGCGAATGATATTCGGAGTGATCTTGGCGAATTGGATGTTAAAGGCGAGCATGTGCGTTCAGTCGGATTTGTGGAAAACCCCACACCGCGCCTGCTTGATGTACGCCGCTAAATTCGGATCGTCCGCATTCTTGAGGAACGTTACCATGATCTAGTGAATAATTCTAACCCAGCGTAGCCGCCTGTCTGCCAGACAGGCAGGGAACCAAGCGGGTTCGTAGTTAAGATATTTGACATTTGTTTTGATATTTTTGAACAATAAGTGCGCCATTCTTGCACAAATGTACAAATATTTAGCTACGACCCCTAGCGTAAATTCTTGTTTTTTAAGACAGAAACTAAAATTATAGCGACTAAACCAGATATTGAAGCAGAGATCAGTGGTCGGCTTCTTTGGGCTAATATTACAATTTGCGCTACATGATCTCACCGACATTACTCTTTGATTAAAAACGCAAAAGAGGTACAATTAGAAGTTTGTATTTAAGGGACGGTGTACTTAATAAAAATATTGAAACTATTGAAAGAATAAAACAATGATAGGGATATCTAAATTATACATGGGGCAGGTTGAAGTTTCTGATCCGTTGCGTTACGGTCGGCACTCCGGCAAGCTGCCAAGTCATCTTTTGCAGTTTTCAGCCGACAAAAAACCGGTGGTGGTCTGGAATGTAACCTCGGCCTGCAATTTAAATTGCACACACTGCTATGCCGCGACGAAGGGTATCCAGGATGAACTCAGCACCGATGATGCCTTGGCTGTCATCGACGATCTGGCTGCTTTCGGTGTTCCGGTGCTGCTGTTTTCGGGGGGTGAGCCGCTGGTGCGTCCGGATATTTTCACCCTTGCAGAACATGCGGCCAATCGTGGGCTGCGTGTGGTTTTCTCTACCAACGGAACCTTGATCGATTCCGCAACGGCTCGCAGAATAAAGGCGGTCGGCGCATCCTACGCCGGCATCAGTATCGACGGCATGGAGGAGGTTCACGACCGTTTTCGAGTTTGTCCAGGAGCCTTTCAGAGGTCGTTAGAAGGAATCCGTTACTGTCGTGAGGTGGGAGTTAAAGTCGGTTTGCGGGTTACCATGACGCGTGACAATGTGGCTGAAATTCCTGCTGTTTTTGATTTGATGGAGGCTGAAAATATTCCGCGCATTTGTCTTTATCATCTGGTTTACTGCGGACGCGGAGCTGAGATTGCCGGACACGATTTGGGTCATGATCTGCGGCGCCGCACAATTGATCTGATTATTGACCGTACCCGGGAACTGCATGAAAGGGGGATGCCGATCGAGGTATTGACCGTTGATAATCATTGCGATGGACCATATCTCTACATGCGTATGCTGGCCGAGGGGAATCCGCGGGCGCAGGAGGTGATGGAGCTGCTCAAAATGAACGGCGGCAACAGCACCGGTCATGGATTAGCCTGCATCAGTTGGGACGGCACGGTCTATCCCGACCAGTTCTGGCGTAACAAACCGGTTGGTAATGTGCTTAAAAAACCCTTTAGTGAAATATGGGGTAATCCGGACCCCGATTCGCTGCTGGGTCAGCTACGGAACAAAAAACAATATGTAACCGGCAAATGTGTTGACTGCCGCTTCCTGGATGTCTGTGGAGGCAATTTCCGAGCCCGTGCCGAAGCGATCACCGGTGATATATGGGGGGTTGATCCTGCCTGCTACCTTACCGGTCAGGAGATTGCCGAATCATGAATCCGGCAGAGCATGAGTCAGACAAATCGGTAAATGCAGCATCATGTGATCCACGCATTGTGGCTTGGGAGATCACCAGGCGCTGTCCGCTGGCCTGCCGCAGCCGAGTCCACCATGACCCCGTGAACTTGGAGATTCCGCACTTTAGCCGTCCGTTCCTGGGGGTAGATCATAACGGGCTGGCCTACTTTGATCATTCCTTCCAACAAGGTGCCCG
>JAGYOL010000218.1 GCA_018399555.1 Kiritimatiellia bacterium
GATATTCCGACAATCCATCGGACACAGCCCGGTCCAGGTTGGCAAGCTGCTAAGATTACAACTCTCCCTGGCTCTACTGACACGGACCAACCTGAGCATTAAAGAGGTGGCTATGCGTTGCGGATTTGAAGACCCCCTCTATTTTTCGCGCTGCTTCAGCAAAACCTTTAAACGCCCGCCTTCGAAAATACGAAAAGAGCTGAGTAATGGCATGCCGCCACCTCCTGATCCGCTACCAATCGACATCACCCCCCGACTCAGCTTCTAGCAACCAGGATTAGGATTAGACCCTTCACCGAAGGGCAAGATCCCGCAAGGCGGGATCGTTGGTTCAATCTTTGTCATCGTTTGGTTCCGGCTGAAAGCAGGTTTGGCATAAACAATGTTTGATTATCTTCCTGTATATGGTGATGTATTACGTAAAACGCGAAACTTGCCAATATACAATATATTTCTGCTAAGATTCAGGTAGTTCTTTTAGATTTACAGATCACACAGGAGATATCAGGATGTTCAAGCGCACTATATTTACATGCTCAGTTTTATTAGCTTTGGCTTTCAGCGGATGCAGCTCTTTAAAGAATACAGATAGCAGCAAAGCAACGGTTATCAGCGCAGCGGATTTCGGTCTTATTCCGGATGATGGAATAGATGACACCCGTGCACTGCAATCGGCTCTCTCTGTTTGCAGGAATCACCATCGGGCCACACTTAAGTTTGAAAAAGGGCAATATGACTTTCATCCCGAATTTGGAAAAGATATTTATTTTTTTATCAGTAACAATGACGAGGGGCTCAAGCGCACAATTTTCTCATTAAATGAGTGCCGGAATCTCACAATTGAAGGAACTGACTCCTCTTTCATGTTTCACGGCTGTGTAAATCCATTCATTGTTAATAATTCAGAGGACATAACTTTCAAGGATTTCTCAATCGATTTTTCACGTACTTTCCATAGCGAGGGTATTATTCTGGAAAACAATGAAGAGGGCATGGATGTGGAGATCCTGCCTGATTTTCCTTTCACCGTCCATCGCGGCACCCTGCTCTTTACGGGGCACGCTAAACCGGAGGAAAAGCTGACAACTGTATCCAAAGGAGAGATCTACGGTAGCAGCCACATGCTGGAGTTCGATACTAAAAAGCGTGAAACCGCCTATATGGCCAGGGATTTCTACTTCAAGCCCATTACCGGCTATCCAGCCCGACCGCTCGGTGGACGCAAAGTGCGTATTCTCGTACCCGGCCTGAAAGGAACACCTGGAAACACGATGGTTTTCGGTCCCAATCACCGCAACTATCCGGGCTTTGTTCTCTCTGACAGCAGCGACATCAGATTCAGCAATGTCACCATACATCATGCGGGAGGCATGGGCATTATCGGACAGAGAACCCGCAATATCACTGTGGACAGCTGCAAGGTCACACCTTCAGGCAAGCGCATGCTGAGCACCACCGCCGATGCAACTCACTTTGTCAACTGCACCGGATTTATCACCTTGAATAACAACCTCTTTGAAAATCAGAAAGATGATGCCACAAACATCCATGGCATCTACGTACAGGTGGTTGAAAAGAGCACCGGTAACAAAATATTGGTGGCGCTTAAACACGCCCAGCAGTTCGGTTTCGACTTTCTGAAACCCGACATGAAGGTTGAGCTGGTGCGGGGCAAGAGCATGATCACCTATGCCACCGCGACTGTCAAAAGTGTCAACCGCATTAACAAACAGTTAACAGAGGTTACGTTCCAGAAAGCTCTGCCTGACTCAATTCAGGTGGGCGACGCCCTGGCGGAGATCCGCGACTACCCTGACGTGACAATCAGCAACAACATCATCCGCAAAAACCGCGCACGTGGCATGCTGCTTAACTGTCGCGGCAAAACCATCGTTGAGAACAATACATTCCACTCACCGGGAGCCGCCATCCTCTTTGAAGGCGACTCGTTTTTCTGGTTTGAGCAGGGTGGTGTAACCGATTGTGTGATTCGCAACAATACCTTTGATAACTGCCTGTTCGGGGTATGGGGCAAAGCAGTTATTGATGTCAAAGCGGGTATCCGCGAGGATCGGGAGAACAGTCGTTATAATCACAACGTATTGATTGAGAACAACACCTTCCGGGTTTATGATGAAGGAACCCTTCTCAACGCCTACTGCGTTGACGGACTGACCTGGCGCAACAACAAGGTTGAAAAGACTAACGCATATCCCGCACGCGACAAAAAGTTCAAACGATTTGAGATCAACTACTGCGACAACGTGAGCATTGATGACCGCACAGAATAAGTTCTGAAGTTCGAGAGTTCTGAAGTTCTGAAGTGAAGAGGTAGCGCCGTTGGCGCATTAAAGTGTAGCTGGAGGCCATTCGAAAAGGTTTTCGGATATCGGGTTCCAGAGTTTTATTAACCTTTGTCGTGAGCTTTGTCGATTCCTCTCTTAGACTTGCGCCCTTTTCGAATGAGGTCTAGCTGGGCTACTGCACATTTGTGCAGTTCTCCATGCGAACCACGGGTTGCTTTTCACCGGCAGGCACTACCATCCATTGATTATCCCTAAGCACCAGAGAATCTGTAGAGGTGACATGCAGATTCGGCAATACCGAATTTATAACCCGATTGCCGCAAATGGAGATATTGCGGTGAGCCCCGGCCGGGAGCGATTTACCATCTCCCCCGCGAGCCTGGATTGATATGGGGATATCCCGACATCCCTCGATCAGATTATCGTGAATTTCAAGGTCACTGGAAGCAGCCGATTCGCACCACCAGAACTCAGGACTCACCAATATCGCCATCATCCATGAGCGCGTGATACGGTTACCAATCACCCCGCCCCTACTCGCTTTAATCAGGATTCCACGGGATCGGTTGAATCCGAAATCGCAGTTTTTAACCAGAAATCCATTGCCGGTGCGGTTACCGGAGCAGATTAAAGAGCCCATAGGCAGATCAACACTACGGTCGAGGGTGATGTTATAGACGCTGGCCTTCCCGCTCAAAAGGTGTGCCTGTATGCGATCATTCATCCGTTGCTTTTTTATAAAATCTCTCTCTTCCGGCGTAACTCCTGCGCACGGCTCGATCTTCAAGACCGCTGCATCAGGAGGGCGCGGACCGGTATAGGGCAGAAATTCAACGGGATCACCCGCCTCAATATTCATTTTGCGCTTGGCCACCACCCTCATCACTGGTCCATCAACGCCGAGGCTCATGTGGTAATCTCCACAGATATTTACGCAGTCATCTCCCTGAAATTTTGCGGTGCAGTTTATGATCTGTGGACCTTTAACTGCATGCTTGCTGTGAAAAGCATCGGCATTCAATGAGCGCATCCGCTTATACCCGCGTTCCGGATAGTCCAGTTCCAGCGGACGCCGGTCGATGCGGCATCTCAGATAGATCGTGTTTTCACATCCGGTTTCCAGAAACCCGAAACAGTTGGAAGCAAAAAGCCATATATCCTCCAGCACCAGATTCACGCAATCACTGCTGTAAACCGCGTGAGTGCGTTTTCCTTCGGGGGTATAAGCGTTGTTGGTAACCAGGATATCTCCGATTTCCTCACGATCCCTCGCGGCATTAAAGCGGTAGTTCTCCGGTTTCGCAACGCGGTAACGCCGCTCCCCGACCTTTTCAAAGGGCTGCCAGCCGTAGAGGGTCGAGCGTCGTAATTCACCGGAGACGGGATCGAAAA
>JAGYOL010000219.1 GCA_018399555.1 Kiritimatiellia bacterium
TCGGTGCTCCGCGCCGCCTTCACAGACGGCCCGGAGGACCGTCCTACGTGTTTGTCAACATCCGGCGCAACAAAAAAAGCATTCTTTCCGATGCAACCCTAAACTCCTACAGCCTAAACACCTAACTTCCTACATTCTATGAAATGCGCACTTCGCAGCCCTCTTCAGCTGACCGGTATATTGCTTCCAATGACCTGATCACATTCAGAACTTCTTCTTTTTTCACGCATACTTCTTCCTCGCCTTTGATAACACGTATGAAGTGTGCGACCTCATTCCAATGCGCGTAAAAGGGGTGATCCGGTTCAGGGGGCATAATTTTCGGAGTGACATCAACCTGATAACGGCCCATATTTCTGATCAACCGGAGATCAAGAACCCTGGGATCAAAAGAAAGACCGCCCTCGGTTCCCATAATCATTATACCACCAGCGCTGTCAGGAATATTTGCAGCCCAGCAGACCTTCAGGTTGATAGTCGCTCCGTTTTCCAGCCGGAGAAAAGCAGCGGCAAAATCCTCCACGTCAAATTTGTTGCCGTCATATGATTTGTTTGAGGCTCCGCCGGCAAAAGCACCGCTTTCCTTTGACGAAGTTATCAGGCCTTCGTTACGCGTACCGATCTTCGCATAGGTTGTTCCGGAAACAGCGACCACCCTGGGGTTACCCATCAGCCAGAGAACTGTATCCAGCATATGAACACCCAGATCGTAAAGTACACCGCCGCCCGACAATTCCTTTATATGGAAAGTCCCGTAAGTCGGAATACCGCGTCTCCTAAGTCTGGCAACGTCGGCGCAGTACATATCACCAAGCTGACCGTCTGTCACAAATTCCTTTGCCGCGGAAATCTGATTGTAGAATCGCATTGACTGTCCGACAAGAATCTGACGCTTCGATTCTTCGGCAACACGGAAGATTTCTTCGGCATCAACGCTACTGATAGTCAGCGGTTTTTCGCAGAAGACATGGGCTCCCGACCGCAACGCCGCAATAACCTGATCCTTGTGAAATCCGGCAGGAGTACAGATGGACACCACATCAGGTGAAAGCTCCTTCAGCATTCTGTCAACATCATCATAAACACCGGCAATTCCGTGTTTGCAGGCAGTTGATTCTGCTCTGTCACGCATAGCATCCATAACGCCTGTAATTTCAACATCTTTTTGCGTCTGCCAGGCCGGAATATGCGCTGAATTGGCAATCATTCCGCACCCGACCACTGCAACCTTCAACTTACTGTCCGACATAACAAGTTCCTCCTTCTGAAATTCAGACACAGTCCGTATCATTGTACGGCATACAAATCGCGCAGAGCACATAGAAGAGAAACGGCACTATGCCTTACCCGCCATCTGCTCTGCACTCGGTGCTCATCCCTTAAGTCCCTGCAACTTCAAATCCATTTTTCTGTCGCTCTTGTTGATTTCTTCCCAGGTAACGATGTCTCCCTTGTAGCAGGCCTCGCGTGACATGATCGCAATCATATTGCTCTGTATGCTGGATTCAACCGTGAAATTGGTGAAATCACCCGTTGTTATCATCTTATGGAATTTGGCGATATTATTCATGGCGCCGTCTTTATAGAGGGCCGGTGTTTTCCCTCCGGCATAATAATTTTTGCCGAGAATCGCAATTCTTCCCGCATATTCTGTTTTCATGTTGCCTTCTGTCCCGAAAACATCGATTGTATGGCGCTTGCGATGGCCCACGGAATCATCATAGCGCTTTGAAGAGAAAGTGACATGCATGCTATCAGGATACTTGAGTATCACGCTGAAATAATCCCAGTTGTTACCGACTGCCTTTTTCACCTTGCTGCCTCCGGAACCGACCACATACAGCGGCGGTTTTTCAAACATCCAGTTTATCATATCAATTGTATGACTGTTTATTTCCACCATATAGTCACCGGAGAGAGCCTTGTAGCGCAGCCAGTCGCAAAGACGAGCTTCGGGAGCAGACATCTCTGGAGAAGCCTTAACCTTGCCATATCCGTCGCAATGATTGAACGCATTCGCAAACGTGATCTTTCCCAAAGCGCCGTCATGAAGCCTTTTAACCGCTTCCTGAAAGAAAGGATCAACACGGTGCTGGAAATCGACCAGTACCGCTTGTTTGTTTGCCGTGGCCTTTTTTGCCGATGCTGCAACCGTGCGGCAACCAGGAACATCAACCGATAAAGGCTTGGCTGTATAAACATGTTTACCCGCGTCAACGGCAGCGGCAATCTGCTCAGGGTGGAAACATGGCGGAGATTTAACGACTACCGCATCAAGATCCAGCTCAAGCAGCTTCTTGTATCCATTAAGCCCCGTATAACATCTGGACGGATCAACGCCGAATTTTTCACCGGCCTTGTCCACCTTGTCCTGAAAATAGTCGGCACAGGCAGCAACTTTGAATCCGCCGTGTTTCTCGAAAAGATTTGCTATCCAAAAACCGCGGGTGCCGCAACCTATCAGACCAATTGAAATTTTACTGTTGGCCTCGGCTCCGCGAACAATCCCCGGCGCCACAATCATGCCGGAAAGCGCCGCTGTGCTGCGGCAGACAAAATTGCGCCGTGAAAACTTAATTGAAGCTTGTTCTCTGCTTTTCATGTTTTCCTACCCCTCTATTTGTTATCAGTTGACAGTACGGGAACACCATCCTGCGCTTTGTTTAATTACCGTAGGACGGTCCACCGGACCTCCTTCTGCGAAAGTTATTTGCAATTTAGCCCAATGCGCTGTTAAATGCTTGTAAACTCAGGCCGTTTTTATGTATATTGTGACTATGAAAACACATCAATTTAAACATGATTTCCTTGATAAGCTCAGAGGTATGGATGTTTTTGAGCAACTGATGGATCTTCTGCCCGATGTTGCCTTCTATGTGAAGGACAGCAAAAGCCGTTTCGTAATGTCGAACAGACGTCACTGTGAAGTCTGTCATGCCGGATCGGAGCTTGAGGTTATCGGAAAAACAGATCACGACTTTTTCCCGCAGGACCGTGCCGATCTGTATGTTGAGCGTGACAGGCAGATAATGACGTCGGGTATTCCGACGATAAATGTGGTTTCTCCCGCACCGGAGGAGGAAGGATCCAATCATCTTATCATTGGAAGTAAATTTCCGTTAAAAGACCGTAATGGAAAAATTATCGGAGTCGCCGGCATTCATCGTGCGGTGGATGATATGCGGGCGGCCCCACAATCATACGGCCCTTTTTCCAGGGCAGTGCAGTACATTCACGAAAATTATGCAGAGTCAATCAACACCCGGAAAATTGCAAAGATGGTTGGAATGTCTCACCGCCAGTTCAACCGCCGTTTCCGGCGGTTCTTCAACACATCACTATGCCAGTATCTGATGCGGGTACGGGTTAATGCGGCCTGCAGGCTCATTACCGAAACGGATCACAGTGTTACAGAGATTGCGGGAGAAGTGGGCTTTTATGACCAGAGTCATTTTTCCAGAACATTCACCCGCCTTATGGGACTCTCTCCTCTCAAATACCGCAAGCGACACATACCGGACTCGAGCGGCGTGTAAAGCTTATCAAGGCGCAGTATGGTTAGTCCCTACTTGTTGGGCAAAGATCCCGCTTAGCGGGATTGGTCCTTAGCAATCCCGCTGCGCGGGATCGCCGGTGTTATTACGTAGGGCGGTGCTCCCGCGCCGCCTAAGCGGACGGCCCGGCTTGTCTCGCT
>JAGYOL010000022.1 GCA_018399555.1 Kiritimatiellia bacterium
ATAGCTCTTCTCCACATCACCGATTATAAAACGTCGCTCGATAACCCGACTCATCACATGATAGGTCGCCGCCTCATCCAGCTTAACTCTTCGTAAACGCATACCACCCCTCCTTCTGCAATTAAACATCTTATATAACAAAAATCACTCGAATGACAAGAATAATTATTGTCTGTCACTAATATTTTCCCAGGCGGTTTGCCAGAAATCCAACGTTACGTTCTCCACTGCGCAACGTCTGCTCAATCATTGAACGCGCCAGTTGTACCAGCAGCTTCCCTGCCTGGGCAGGGGTAAAGAGCTTTTGAGTAGCATCTATCACTGTTACCTGCTTTCTGACTGACTACCGCCATGTGCCGGTAACAATGGCACCTATGTAGCTGACGGAATTTTTATCTTCATGCAGAAGATATCCGGAGGTTTCATATGCAATCTGCTTAACATCAGCATCCTCAGGAAGCATCGCCAACAGCAAAGCGAGTGGATCACGTCCACAAACCGTTGACCCGGTATCATTTAGTTTTTTAAGAAATCCCTGAACATCTTTGCGGACAAACATCTCGAAGATACTGCGATCCAGCACCTCGATGTTGCGTTGCACTTCCTGATTAAAGGGCACAAAACCGTAGCTCTCACCATAGTGGGTGAAATCAGAACTGACCACCAGCAAAGTTTTCTCGTCCAGAAGCGCCTGCAACTGATCAGCGGCATTCAGAATATTTTTTGAATCGAATTGTCCGCAAACCATACAAACCACTGGAACATGAACTCCCAGCATAACCTGGATGAGTGGCAATTGGATCTGGTCGCTATGCTCGCTGACGTGAGCGGCTGTCTCACAGGTGACAAAAGACAATTTACGCAGTCTGGCGATGAAATTCCGATCGGCATTGATCAATCCCAACGGGGTCTTATAGTGACTGGCATCGGGGATGCTGATTTTGTTACGCAATGCGCAATAATGACTGGGCCCGAGCACGAGGATACGCTGGAACCCACGGGCTTCAACACGCTGATAGACTCCTGCCGCAACTCTGCCGGAATATCGATACCCGGCATGAGGCACGACAGCGGCGCACACATTTTTACGCCGTACGGCAAGAATATCTTTCCGCAAGCCTTCAATCTCTCTTTGCAGCGAGTTTTCATGTTCTGAATACCAATGCCCTGCAATCGGAGAAGCCATAACTTTGTTGTTCAATTAAACACCTCTTCATCTATGCTCGACAGGAGCAGCTGCGAACATGCGCGAAATTCTCCTGATCTCTTCCATATCAAAATCTTCAACCGCTTTTTTGAATGCTTGAATGACAACCCCGGCTGCCGCCACATCGTTCTGGCGGGACCAACTGTCGAGCTGTGCAGCCAACTCGATTGCGGACTGAACATGAAGTCCGTTTTCCATCGCACGGAACTGAGCTGAGAAAGTCGCGGATATTTCGGAAATGACAGCAGGCGGAAGACTTTCAACGAACTCGGTTTCCCGAAATATTTCATCACTGGCCAACCCCGATTTGCTTTGATCTTCCGCATTCACAACGCAATCCACATCACGAAGGGTGACAACGAACCTGGTACCGACGCCTATCTCACTTTCAAACTCAAGGTCTCCCTGCATCAATTCCACAAGACTTTTGCAGATGGCGAGTCCCAGACCGCTACCTTCAACATAGCTGAGATGTTCTCTGTCAACCTGCTCGAAAGGATTAAAGATTTTATCAAATTCATCCTGTGGTATTCCTTCGCCGGTATCTTGAACGGAGATAACCAGAGAGCGGTTCGATCTATCGGTTTCGGAATTATTTATGTGCGGTGTTGCGGACACATCGACAGTGACTCCGCCCCGAGTGGTAAACTTAACCGCGTTATCCACCAAATTCACAAAAACCTGGTGTATTTTTTTGCGGTCGAGGCAAAACAGAGGTAAATCCCGAGCGCAGTTAATCTGGATAAAAAGCTGTTTGGATTGAACTTTTACTGCAAACATTGACCGAACTTCCAGCAGCAAAGAGCGCAGGTCAACCGGTTCCAGACGCAAATCCATTTTAGCGGATTCAATCTTGGCGAGATCAAGCAATTCATTGATAAGTCCAAGCAGCATTTCACCTGAATTTTTTATAGACTCCGCATAAGACTGCAAATACAAAGGGATATCGGACTCTTTGATGATAGAACTGAAACCGATAATAGCATTGAGCGGTGTTCTGATCTCATGGCTTATTACCGCCAGAAAGCGACTTTTGGCCTTATTGGCTTCATCTGCATTCCGCATGGCGGTTCTTAGAGCCTCCTCATTAAGTTTGGCGTCGGTGATATCGATAGAGAGTCCGATAATTGATGTGACTTTCCCATCCGAATTATGTTCAGTTTTCACGGGGAACGCGCGGAACCAGCGCCAGCCGCCGGAAGGGTTAATCATCCTGTAGTCAACGGTCGGCGCGGAACGCTCTACGCGGCGGCTATTATGGCGGAGGCTCAGGAATGCCGAGTGGTCATCCGGGTGCATTCGGGCCAGGATTTCACCAATAGCAATTATCTGCCCATCACGTTCTGTCACAAGCTTGAAGGTGTTTTTCAGGATGGTCACTTTTTCTGCTTTACAATCCCAGCTCCACAAGCTGATATTGCTCAGCTTGAGGATGGTGTCCATCAGCTTATAGTTGCGCTTCAAACGCAGCCTGCTCGTTTGACAGATCAGCATTCCCATACCTGCGGCAGTAAAGAAAATCAGCGATGCCAGTAAAATTACAAATTCAGTTTCTGTCATAAAAGGAACGTGATTTTTTATGTTGGGTTGTCACACAAATCGTAAGGAAAAGATATTCATTCAACCATTTACCTGTGTTGTTTCAAACGAAAAAATGCTCTGGGTGAAAATCCGATTTGATCAGGCAGGACAACACATTCAACTGCTCCCCCGTTACCGAAGACCGGGGCGTTCAGGTCGACCGGGCACCATTCAGACGCGTCAAGCGAGGGGGCCCACTCAATTGAGTAGGAGGTATCAGGTCTGCTCAACCACTGCAATCGTAGAGCACCATTCGGATCAACAACAAGCGCACCGGTCTCAAACCGCAGCGAACTTACATTCAGATTCAGCTTAATCAACTCGTGATAGCCGGCATTGTCATAGCCTCTGAAACTGACTCGTACATTACCGATATACCCGGACGGAGGTTGCCAGCGCAGCAGTCCGGTATCCATATCAAGGGTACAACCGTCGGGTTTTTCGATAAGGACGTAACTGAAATTATTGGCTGGCAAATCAGGATCATCAAGTTGCAGATACGCTGAAAAATCTTCATTGTTCCAAAGGTTGAAGGTGACTGGAGAAGCGTAAGTAAAGGGAGAATTGACCTCATTCACCCTGACCGTAACAACAACGGAACAGTTCTGCTCGGGCATAACGCTGTCTTCAGCCACAATATGAAGGTAATGCACAGAGGGACCGTCAATCTCGGTTGTCTGCCAGGTAAGTTGTCCGTTCTGATCGTCAAGCAGCATGCCGGGAGGATAATTCCCCTCGATCCGCAGATTGGTGAAGGTCTGATAGGGCGGTATTTCGTTTTTGCGTTGTGCGTTTACGGTAAAACTCACGGTTTCGCCCTCGTCCACAGTGACGGCAGCAATCGGATCGATTTCAGGAAGGGAGGGGCATTCTTCGACAATAACTGTCAGTGACAGTTGGTCGCATAGCTCAACATCGGCTCCATTTAAAATGTATCCCGCGAGGTCAAACTCATACACTCCCGGGCCCTGCTCTTCAGCGGGATTCCAGCTCAGCACTCCGCTGAAATGGTCAAAGCTCAATCCTGCGGGAAGATCGCCACCGTCTGTCGCGAAGAGTCTGAATTCAAAATTCGATGGGCGAGAGCCTACAAAGGTATTAGTGTGGCTGAAAGGCGCGCATTCCGGAATCACAAGGCTGCGGGATTGTTGTAACAAGCCGGCACCGAAACGCGGATCACGGTTGGGTTCTCCGGGTGTGGGTACGTCGAACAGGGTCAGAGTGCCGAATTCACCATTCTCCCAGCGTCCAAGCGAATCATCGTCATCGTCCTCCAGTTCATAAGAAAACGTATCGACCAGTATCATTTGATTGTTAAAAAGATATACGGTGTCACCGTTCTTACTCAGGCCGAAGGGGGACTGGAGATGCGCAGGGTCAAGTGGAAGCGAGTATGCGTTATCGGCACCGGTCCAGATACGCAGGGCCTCACCGGGTGGAAGGGTGATGTCTGGAGGTACGGTGAACCCTTTGTTCAGATCGGGATACGGCGGGTCATCCACAGAAAGTTTGTCGGTTATCACCCATCCGGCAAGATCAACCGTCGCACTGCCATCGTTGAGCAGTTCAAACCAGTCATCGCACTGGCCGGAGAGCGGATTGGTGAACAAACCGTTATCCGCCATCAATTCGTTGACAAACACGGCGATCGGACGCTTCTCCATACGATTGACGGATTTCGGAGTGGGAGGATTGAGCACTCGCCGATCATGGGGGTGACCATCCGGCCAGCATCCGAATGAAGTATCCGGCTGCGGGGCGGCAAACTCAAGATAATCAACTATGACACCGTCTGCATTCCGTAACACAACCAGACCGCTCTGCAGGTCACAGCGGAATGATGCATGCAGATTCTTCTGATTCTGCGGTTGGGCCACAAAACCATCAAGCCATACCAGGAGATAGTCATCCGAGGCAATTGTTGTTCCGTCAGGGAAACTCCACTCCGAAGCAGGCTGATCCACGCTGAGCATCCAGCCCGCCAATGATACGGTATTCGTATTTCCGTTATAAAGCTCGACCCAGGGTGAGTGTGCTTCATTGTCATCAACCGGTCCGGTCACATTCAAGGTCTGAATTTCGTTAAGACTTATATCAGGGTGTTTTTCCAGCGGTTCATTGATAATATTCGCTGTTCCCGGCGAGCTACTGCTCTGTCCTGGACTGATGAGCTGCAACTGCATACCGAAGACCAGGTCTGAACTTCTGACCTGATTCTGATGCACACTGACCGCCAGAAAATTCTGTCCGCGGCGAAGCTGCGAAGCAGCAAGCTCGAAGGCACCCTCGATCTCGCCTTCGGGTATTTTGGCACTGATTGCCGCGCTACTCTCTGTTATCGCTCCCTGGGGCATCAGAGCTGATCGGTGAATCTCAGTTCCGTTAAGATAAAAGACCGCACCGTCATCGAGCATGTATGAGAGCAGCATTGTGCACCCTGAGGGATCGCTTTCAAAGCTGAAGGTTGATCTGAAATAGTAGGCGATCTGTCCGGTCAGCTCGAAGGATGTGGTAATTGGAACGGGCAGAACAGTAACTGTTTCCCAGCCAAGGGGACCTGAACCTGAGAGCCAGTCACTGGTGTCAAATCCGTCTTCAAGCCAGGCAACACCGGGAAAACCGGTAGTCTGGAAACGCCAGTCAGCCGACCAGTCGACGGCAGTATTGGTGGTGACTGCATCGGGCTCTGAAACCAGCAGCCAGTTAGCCGGGCAACTGCTATCGATTGCGGGGTTGGACAACTGCAGTGCCACACCGGGTAAAGCTGGTGCCGGCCACGGAAAACCAGTACCGTAGTCAACACGGTCAAGCACCTCCGATCTCAACTCAAACTCATGCGGCGGTCTCCGCAGGACAACGCTACCTGCCTCCGGCGGCAGAACTCCATTGTACTCTCCCGCTATCCGGTTGACGGCAGCCTCTGAATAAACAGATGTGAATACGGTCTTGTTTTCGACCAGCAGTGCACATTCACCGGGTGCCAGGCTTAGTCCTTGGGGAAAGGTGAATGTTATATTGCCGGTGACAAACAGTTCCGCCAGATTCATCACGGTTGTTTCCGAGTGGTTAAGTATCTCGACGTACCCGGCACCTGTAACCGTCGGCAGGTTCATGATCTCCGAAATCACCAGGTGATCGTGCATGGAATCGAGGGGCGGACCGTTGTGGACAATTTTTCGTGTTACCGGAGAACCCGTCACAAGCGAACCATTCTCCTGTCTTGCCGTGAAGGTGAAAGTATTAAAGTCGTTATTAAGGATGACCTGCGTACTCCAGGTTGTCGGGGTTAACCAGGTAACGGGAGTGTTGACTCCGTTAATTTCTATTATGGAAGCTTCAAAAGGCGCGATGCCTCTAACTGTAACCACATTCTCATCGGCATAGGACAGATCATCTGTCGGCGAAGTCAGCCACAACGCGGAGGGATTCAGGAAATCGAGCTCGGCGGCAACATTGACACAACGCTGCTCCACCAGATTGAAATGAGCGTCATAACTGCCGTACAATGCGGTGCCATCCAATTGTAACGCATCATATTTAGCGCGGATGGAAGAGCGAATGGAGGTGTCGCGGGCCGCATTCAGCATCTTCATAACTGAGCGCCAATAGGAGCGGGTCACCTGTGGCTCACGCAAATAACGGCGCATGGTGGGATCATTACAGGGAAAGATTGAACTGAATGGATTCATCGGTGTTGCCAGACGCGCTTCAGCAAACTGAAAATCCATATCCCAGGCTATCAGAGTCCAGCCTGAGAGTGAATCGTACATATACATATTTTTACCGCGGCTGTAGCCGTAGGAATCGGGGTTACAGATAAATCGGTTCATGGCGACAACACCGGCGAACGCATCAAAATGGACCTCTTCACGGATAAAGCGTGAGTAGGTGGCGGCATCCGCAACATTCAACCCGGTTACAAGTGTGAACAAGTTTGTGTAGTCATTGCCGAAAAAGTTGTCAAATCCACGCTTCTGCCAGTTCCAGCGGTAACGGGCCGGTTTCAGTATTTCGCCGTCGCCATCGGGAGCATCGGTATAAAAAGGTTGAAGAGTGGCATTGATGTTGGCACGGCTGCTCTCTTCGAGATCAAATTCGAACCAGTCATCGACCTTGAAAATCTCATTATCCGGATCATCACTGAACCATCGTTCGATGTAGTCGCGGTTTGGTTTCTCGGTGTCCTCATAAATTTTTCGTATTCCCTGTTCAGTGCCGTTGGCGAAGAGGTGCACAAAACGGCGACGCGGGTGTGCCAACCCGAGGGCCCTGACCATTTCATAGTTAAACTGCTCTTTTATCCCGACGTTATCACTGCCAAGGTTGCCGGTGGAAGCCAGAATCATTCTACCGGAGTCAAGCACTTCGTCATCGCCGGGAAACTCCAATTTGTAGTCGATGGTACCGCCGTTATCTATCGGCACAGTATAGCGTCCATCGTGAAAGGGACTGCCGGAAAACATTATGCCGGCAGCGTAAACCGGCCGTTTATTGTAGACAAAGGTGACATCGACCGGTTTGTTACTGCCATTCTGGCGTCTGTTCCAATAATCATAATTTTTGGCGGATATCCAGAATCGATAAACGCCGAAAGAACGCTCTACCAGCGGTTCATTGTAGCGCACGAGGCACTCACGTGCCGGTGCCGTCGAGGGAAACCGCGCCGCAATCGAGGGTGTGCCCGAATCCCGTGCTTCGACATAAAATGCGACCAGGGCGTCCGCTGGCTGTCCGGCAGGAATTACACCCTTGCAAAAACCGGCCGCGCATGGCAACATCGGGACAGAGTATTCTCCCGCAATGCCGTCGACACGATAGTGCAGGCGCACATCGAGCAGCCCGTCGCTGTCGACAACTCTTGCGTAAACGGCGACCTCTTCATCATTTCGTGGCAGGACGGGGTAATGCGTAACGGCGGTGACCGAGGGAGGTGCATTCTCATCTCCCACAACGTTCGGAGCAGTTGCGGGTGTACCCAAAGCGTATGTCGTAACAATTTGTCCGCCAGCTTCGATCCAGTTACCCTTGGAGCGTATGAGAAGTTCAGGACTACCTGAAAGCCAACGCGCTTTGACACGGATGGTTGCGTTGCCGCTGGTGGTCATCGTTCGTATCAAACGTCCACGAACGCAGTTGGCACCGGTGTGTAAACGCTCGCTCGCCTTGAGATGCAACACACGCTTCCCGTGTGGTGCGGCAGCGTCGTTCACAATGCCAGATTCATCATGCGTGCCCATAAAGCTCCAGTCGGGTGAATTCTCCTCAAACGAACTGTTGCAAACCAGATTGGCACCGCCATCCTCATAGAGTTCAACCGAATCAATCAGGCATTCACCCGGCCCCAGAAGTCCCAGATGAAACTCATCCGGAACGCCCACATCACCGGGAAAGCCGTGATCGATCCTGCCGCTAAACTCAAGCGTGACCCATTCACTTTCTTTACTCTCATCGCTCGCGCGCCAGCTGGAAGCCAGCATGGGATCGGCGCATGGATCAACACGTTCCAGTGAGCTGCCCATCCCATCCGCAAGTTTATGCCAATCGCCGCCGTCGCGGTAGTCGATTTGTTCGATCACCACACACTTCTCTTTGACCACCGGTGCACCGCCGTCGTTGGTGTCCATCACAAAAGCCGGACGCTCCAGGCACACCTTACCGCGTTTGTTGGGCAATGACCCGCTATAGTCACCGGTTGCGAGATCGGCAACAGAGGGATAAAGGATTTGGAAAACGGCGCGATCACGCGGCACAACCAGAAAACCGCCCGGCGGAATGACTTCGGTTGTAAAAACATACTCCACATCCCCGCTCAGTTTCCACCCTGCAAGAGGCATACTGTTGGAGGTCACGTTGTGCAGTTCAATAAACTCTTCAGTGCCTTGTTCACTGAGAGTGTGGTACATCACCTCACTGAGCACCACCATCGCCGGAAGACGGGCGGTATTGGCGGTACCCGGTGACGGTTGGATCAATCGGTTCCAGCAAGGAGTTCCATCAGGTGATCTCCCGTAGGCGACACCTGCCTCCTGATCATCGAATTCAAAGGCGTCGATGAGCACGCCGTCGGCACTCTCCGGCGCAAAAAGGAAGAGTTTATCACCGCGACCGTTGATATAGAAGCCACACTGACTTTCATTCAAAGCCAGATAGCCGCCCCCCGTCACAATCGTGCCAGCGGGCAGGACACAACCCTCTGACCGGGGATTATCGACCTTCAGAACACAACCCGAAAGATCGACTACATCCTGTGAAAAATTATACAGCTCTACAAAACCCTGCGTCGTACCGCCAGGATGCGGCATAACCTCGTTAAAGATGACGCTCTCATAGCCGTGGGAGTCAAGCGGATCAGCACTGCCGGGAGACCCGCCGCGCCGGAGGGAGACTCCCCACGCTTCGGCATGCACCTCGCCGAGCGAGGGTTGTTTCAGCACGAGCGAGTGTCCGGTTGCTGCGCTGCCCTCCGGCCAGGGAGATTGGGCCGAATACTCGATTGTAGTAAGCCAGGCTCCGGCCTCATCGCACAGATTTATCTTACCGCCAGCACCGAAGTCCGGTGCTTCAAAGCCGCCGGTCAGATTCCCGATATCGTAAACCGCAGCCAAGTCAGCGGGTACAGGAGCGACCACAAGGTAACCGCCGGCAGGAATAACTGTATCGGAGGGCATGGTGTAGTCAAACGCTCCGCTCATGCGATAACCGCTGATATCGAGATAAAAAGGATCGCTGTTGTAAATTTCCACGAAGCGCAGATCTCGTCCATCGGATCCTAATGGCGGCGAGTGATGAATTTCGGTAACGGCCAACTGAGTTCTGCGTGAGGAGGGACCAGGCGGTTCAACTTCACCGCATGCTATGCCGATCGGCACTGCATCAAATTTCGGCGGCGTATAGCGGTAGTCGCTAAGCGTCAAGATGTTGACAGGTTGCGCGGTATCGGCGACTTTGAAGGAGAGTGACACCGTCACGCCGGGGATCAGAGGTTGGGGCATTGAAAGCACAATTAAGTTGAAGTCGTTGACAAGGCGGACAGCGCGAACCGGAGTGCCGTCAACTGTATAATCGCAGGGATCGGTTGAAGTTGATGCAGCAAGCGGCTCTGTAAAGACCAGATTAAGACGGGTCAGATCGTGGAAACCGCGCACTGCATCAAGAGCAGGCGGTTCAAGGTCAGGAACCAGAGAGTAGCCGACTTCGTCGCTCAACACGATGCCAACCGGCGAACTCAACATACATCGGAACAGTTTATTACTGTTAAGTGTATCTGCTGTGAGGGAATAGTGAAAGTTGGTGGCACCTGCGATCGCGACACCATCTGCCTGCCACTGGCAGCTTATTCCAACGCTCCGTTGCGTTTGCACACTAAAGGTGACTGTCGCGCTGCCGGCAAACTGCTCATAAACCGTAACAGACTGAGGCTGAACAGTTATTTCCGGCAGAGGCACATAAGGTGTCAGCACCTCAACCGGCACGATCTCGATGGAACCGGCACCCGGCGGAATCCAGCCAACCGAACAGTGGTCGTTACCGCCCCCCTCTTTGTGCAGCACTTCAATGTAATAGCGATTGCCGGCAATCAGGCAAACCGGATCTGAGCTCTGATTATCAGCCTCCTTATCCCAAACCAGACGACTGGTGTGACCGCTGACAAAAGCGATGCGGCTGCTGTTGGCAGGATTATCGGTGAGGCTCAACCGCAACTCACCTTCGTCGTCGCTGGCAATATAAAAGTTGTGATAGCCGCTGACCTGCGGAATCAGGTAGGCACGCAGCCGCTGCCCATAAAACTCACCGATATTGACCGGTGTGTCAAATCCGGAAGGTACTATCTGTTCCTCATCTGGCTGGTCAGGATATTTGGGAGCAACTGTCAGGTTCACAATATCTGTGCCTTCGATATTGTAATAAACTTCTCGATAATATCCCTGCTGCGCTACACATACACCGGCCAGCCAGGCGAAAATGGTCACTATCCTCCATTTATGCAACATAAAACCTCGCTGAATATGGACGCTATTCTCTCAACTTACGCCACAAAACACAAGAAATCTGTTATTTATTGTTCAAGGTGAAAGCGATCCGGGAATCCGCAAAGCGCAGCATTGGACTGAAAAGTGATGCCTTCTATGATGCTGTTCTCTCCGATGTACGGATGTTCAGGCACTTGCATACAGAGATAAAAACCATCGAAAAAAAGGTTGAGGAGCTAAGAAACGACCAATCTGTTCTACTGCAAACAATGCCGGGTTATGGCCAGATCACATCAGTATACCTCGCTGGTTTAGAAAGTAAATGACCTTGTCACCTGGTTCGTTCATTTGCGATAATCGGAATCATGCGGACAAGAGTCGTCACAATAATTTTTATTTTCATGCTCATAACTGTTGCTGCGTGGCAGAGCGGGCGTTTGAGCCGAATCCGACGCAAGAAGATGCCCGAAGCCTATCAAGGGTACAGCGCGGATGTCCCGCCGATGCTCAATTTTGTAATGGCGGGTCTTGGAGGATTTCGCGGCATAGTAGCAGAGATACTCTGGTTCAGAGTCAACCGGCTTCAGGAGGAGGGACGCTACATCGAGCTAGTCCAGCTATCTGAGTGGATCACTATACTCGAACCTCATGCAGCTGAGGCATGGGCCTACAATGCCTGGAATATGGCCTACAATATAAGTGTCATGATGCTGCGCCCGGAAGATCGCCTGCGATGGGTTCAAAACGGAATAAAGCTTCTACGTGACGACGCAGTGCGTTACAACCCCAAAAGCGCCAAACTTTTTCGGGAGCTGGCCTGGCTATACCAGAATAAAATCGGATCCGACCTCGACGCCGCCCATCTGACTTACAAACTGGAGCTTGCACACTTGATGCAACCGCTGCTCAACTCTGAAGGCACACTGATCGACACCCCCTCCAACCTTGCGACACTGCACGAAATGCGCCTGGATGCCACACTCATGAAACAGGTTACGCAGAAATTCGGACCGCTGGACTGGCGACTGGCGGAATCGCATGCGCTCTACTGGGCCTTACAAAGTGTGAAGTTCGCAACCAGCGGACAACGCCTGTTGTGTCGCAGAGCTGTTTATCAGCCGTTGATGCTGATGACTTTCAATGGACGTTTCGATGGAGATATGGAAAGAAACATCTGGCGCACCGCTCCCAATCCGGCACTGGCCTTACCCACAGCCCGTTATATGAAACAGACTTTTGATGAATTCCCTTCGAGCAATATGCGCACCGCTTATCTTAATTTTTTAATTCGAGCAATCCAGCTGCTTGAACAGCAGGGACAGCAAGGTGATGCGCAAAAACTTTTTGATGCATTGAAAATTGCGTTGCCATCGGATGCGCCCATGCCGGAATACGATGACGTCATCAGCAACCGGATGCGCATTGACTAATCAGCATTATTGACAAACCGCTACTGAGAACGTATAATACCGCAGCTAAAGGGCTATTTACGGCACAGGCAGCAGAATAGCCGTTGAAGAGTAAACCGAGGAAAGAAAATGTCACAAAAACTGCATGAACTTGCTGTGGAACTGAACCGAACTTTGAGTACCGACGGCTCTCCTATCGCCTCCATGCTCTCCGATCAGGGTCGCAGGCTCTATTTCCCATCCAGAGGAATTCTCGGACAAAGTGCCGCAGCCAAAGGATCGGAGATCAACGCCACAATCGGCACGGCATTCGAAAACGACGGCACTCCGCTGACACTGGAGTGCCTAGCCGATATTGTTCAGCTTGATCGAAAAGCTTTTTTATACACCCCGAGTTACGGTTTGGCGGATCTGCGTGGCAAATGGCGCGAAATGATGCTTGAAAAAAATCCTTCACTTCGAGGCAAGCAATTCAGCATGCCGGTTGTGACTCAAGCGCTGACCCATGGACTGAGCGTAGCATCCTCCCTCTTCATAGATCGGGGTGATTCCGTGATCCTGCCAAATCTTTACTGGGACAACTATGACCTTCTCCTGCACGAAGGCTACAGTGCCGAACTGACCACCTTCCCGATGTTCGTCAATGACAGCTTCAATATCGACGGACTCGCAGAACTTCTGATGAGCGCAGGTGACAAAAAGATTGTACTGCTTAACTTTCCCAACAATCCCACAGGCTACACAGCTTCGATGGAGTGTGCAAAAAAAATCTGTGGTTTGATCACACATGCTGCGGACAACGGCAAAAAGGTTATCGTTCTGATTGATGACGCCTATTTCGGACTGGTCTATGAGGATGGCATTCACACCGAATCACTTTTCTCCGATCTGGCGGAGTGTCACGCTAACGTGCTGGCCGTCAAACTGGACGGTCCCACGAAAGAGGACTACGTATGGGGTTTCCGCACAGGTTTCATCACCTTCGCATCGAAATCCTGCAGCAGGGATCAATATGTCGCTCTTGAGGCCAAAGCTGCTGGCTGTGTACGCGGTTCCATATCCAACACATCCAGTCTGGCCCAGTATTTCCTGCTTCACATCTATGAGTTGCCCGAGTATCGCAAGCAAAAACGTGACAAATACAACACTTTGAAAGAGCGTTATCTGCGCATTCGCGAAATATTCGCAACACATCCTGAATATGCCGACTCCTTTCACCCGATGCCCTTCAACTCCGGTTACTTCATGTGTGTCAAACCGGTGGAAGGAGTTGACCCCGAAGATGTGCGCAAATTGCTGCTCGCCAAATACAACACAGGCGTCATAGTTCTTTCCGGCTTGATACGAATCGCATTCTCATCAGTACCACTGAACAAGCTCGACCTGTTATTCGCAAATATACACAATGCCGTGCAAGAACTACAACGTTAAGCGCACCGCAACCGCGACACTCAGCGAGATTGATTTTGCTGCAGGTGAAACTGTCAAACTGCTGGAGGTGCGTCCCGAATCATCATATCATCACCCCGAGGTTTTATTCACCCTGGTACATGATGGCAGCACTCTTTATCTGCGGTTCACCGTATTTGACCACAAAAAAGCTGTTCGGCATTCGCAGTGGTAATCTGTGCGATATGTTCAACCGTTGTATTGCGTACTCGCGCCAGACACTCGGCCACATGCACAACAAAAGCCGGCTCGTTCTCTCTGCCACGCTTGGGAACCGGAGTCAGATATGGTGAATCGGTTTCGATCAGAAGCCGGTTATCCGGTACGAATGCCGCGCTTTTACGCAGCTGATCGGCATTGCGGAAGGTTACTATGCCACTGAAACTTATCGCCAGCCGCCTCTCCATAAGCTGCTCGGCAAAATCACAGTCGCCGGTGAAGCAGTGCACAACCCCACGCAATCCCTCCCCATACCAGGGGGTCTGATCCAGCACCCGCAGAGTGGCCTCATTCGCCTCACGCGTGTGGATCACAACCGGTCTGCGCAACTCATCCGCCAACCTCAGATGTGCCGCAAAAAGTTCACACTGCGCTGCTGCTGTCCCAGCTTCGTAATGAAAGTCGAGACCGGTCTCTCCGACCGCCGACAAATCAACCCGCGAGCACAGCTTATTCAGCGTGTCGATAAAAACATCGGTATCGGCATCCTTAGCTTGGCTGCGGTCAAAACCGAGAGCCAGCTCAATATGCTCCGGAAACTCCTGCTTAACAGCGATTGCGGCTGCGTTCAGATCCCGACTTCCGCCAACTGCGGTCATACGTGTGACTCCGTCCGCCAATGCACGGCGTATCGCAGCCAGACTGGCACCTGGATTCAACCCGAAATGAGCATGCGTATCAAAAAAATTCATATCAGCACCTACCTTTTTGTGCCCACTAAATATAGCAATCACAGCAGTAAAACTGCAACCGATTTCCTCTAAAAGCAAAAAATCAGTGGTTTTGCTTTATGATTGACCTCCTTTCATTATTTTTGCATAATGAAAGCTCTTTCAAAAATGAGGATTTATTATGAATTTATCAGGAACATACACCGCCATCGTAACACCCTTCAATGCCGATCAAAGCGTGGATTACGGCGCACTGAAAAACCTGGTCGCATGGCAGATTGAAAACAAAGTTGAAGGTCTTGTACCGGTAGGAACCACCGGCGAATCACCTACTCTCGACCCCAAAGAGCATTTAAGGGTGATTGAAACCGTTGTACAGACGGTTGACCGCAAGGCCGTGATTATCGCTGGTACCGGAGCCAATTCCACTGCAGAGGCGATCGAGCTGACCAGGTCTGTGCTGGATATGGGGGTTGACGCCACATTGCAGGTCACCCCATATTACAACAAGCCAAATGCCGAGGGTTTATACCGACACTTCGCATCGGTCGCCGATCTCGGTCTGCCGATCGTTCTGTATAACGTTCCGGGACGTTCCGCTCGCGAAATTCCGATCAGCGTAATCGAACGTCTGGCCACGCACCCCGCTGTTGTTGCGGTAAAAGAGGCGGGAGGCAGCGTGGATCGAGTCAGTGCCATCCGTAACATTTGCGATATAACCGTTCTCTCCGGCGATGACTCACTGACCCTGCCCATGATAAGTGTCGGTGCCGCAGGGGTCATCAGTGTCGCCGCTAATATCATACCGGCAACCATGTCCAACCTGGTTCGACTCGCCTTGGCTGGAGATTTCACACGGGCACTCGAACTGCACCGCACCTACTACCAGCTTTTCTGCGAAATGTTCGTCGACACCAACCCGATTCCGGTCAAAGCCGCCCTGGCAATGATGGGAAAGATCCGGGAAATCTACCGTCTGCCGCTCTGTGAACTATCAGCTGAAAACCGTCAGACACTCACCCACACCCTGCAGCGCGCCGGACTTATTTAACCTATTGAAAGGAGAAAAATGAAAATAGCGATTTTAGGAGCCGCCGGACGAATGGGCTACAACCTGCTCGACTGTGCGCAGAACCTGAGCGGCTGTGAAATATGCGCAGCCTGTGAAGTGGAGAACCACCCGGCTATAGGGCAGAGTGTGAAGGAATATGCTGGCATATCGTCTAAAGCCTTTCCCGCTTCACTATCCTACACCTCTGAGTGGCCCGAAGACGCCGAAGCGGTGATCGATTTCACCTTTCATGCCGCTGTCCAAGGCAACCTGGAAAACGCATTGGCCCGTGATCAAGGGTATGTGCTGGGAACAACCGGACTCAATGATGCTGAAAAATCGGCAGTAAAGGCGGCGTCAAGTAAAATTCCGATTGTCTGGGCGCCTAATATGAGTCTGGGCGTAAACCTGCTGCTTGAGCTGGTGCGCCGCTCCGCCGCAGTGCTGGGTGATGACTACGATGCAGAGATCATCGAAATGCACCACCGCCTGAAAAAAGATGCCCCCAGCGGAACCGCTCTCGGACTGGCCGAAGCACTGGCGGTAGGACGCGACGTAGCACTCGACGATGTCGCCGTTTACGGTCGCTCAGGCATCACCGGCGAACGTCCACGCGGCGAAATAGCCATTCATGCCCTGCGCGGAGGATCAGTAGTCGGTGATCACACAGTTATGTTCACCGCCGACGAGGAGCGCATCGAAATCACACACAAAGCGGTCTCACGTAAAGCGTTCGCCAAAGGCGCGTTGCGTGCCGCTCTCTGGCTCTCAAGCCGCAAGCCCGGCATCTACAGCATGCGCCATGTACTCGGTTTCGAGGCGGTCGCTCGCAACTGAGTTTCCGCCTGTCATTTGAGCTGGCTTCCAGCTCTAGTCGAAGCTGGCTTTCGTACTTAAATTCGTTGTGTGCAGAAAATATCCGGTTGCAAACCGATTCTATGAAAGCAGAAGTGCGAAAGGTCGGCATGTTGGTTTCGCCTGTCGTCGGGAGGACTGACCGTTCGCTCTCGCTAATCTGTATCGGACACCATGCAAATTGCTTCTCATAACGTCATTTTATCACTGGGCAGCAACCTGGGCGATCGGATCTACTGGATCAGCAAAGCGGCAGATCTGCTGGCAAAACTTCCGCAGACCAGCGTCACAGCGCGCTCATCAATCTATGAAACAGAACCGGTAGGCGTTGATTCGGCCAGCCGTGATAAATTGTTTCTCAACGCGGTGCTTCAGCTTTCAAGCTCCCTCTCTCCAGCACAACTGCTGGCCGCTACTCAGCAGATTGAAACCCAGCTGCTGCGAACCCGCTCCGCTCCAAACCAGCCACGTACGGTTGATATAGATATCATCACTTTTGATAATATCGAAAGCGATGCCCCGGATCTGACTCTTCCCCATCCACGCGCTACCCTGCGCCGCTTTGTCCTGCAGCCGCTGGCCGAGATAAACCCCGGCTGTATCCTGCCCGGCAACCAATTCACCGTTAGCGAACTTCTCGAAAACCTGCCGCCGCATTCCTCCGTTAGACTTGCCCGGTGTCAATGGCCTGCACCTGAATATTAAAGCGGACTTGGCCCGCAAGCCAGAGTTCAGAGGTAAACAACCATCAGCCAGCTTACTGAAACCCTCAAAAAAAATATCAATTGATCTTGTTTCACACTGCCACACTGCCAATTTCGGCTCCCTTTACATTTTTTCTATGAAAATACAGCCGATTATATTATATTCACCAGCAACTTTTTGAAGGACATTTTGTGTTGGTAATTTCAAATTCCGGCTTTATCCGCCGATGAAAGGCTTGACTGATGAATCAATTAGCAAAAATTCTTCCCGCACTGCGCGGATTCATGGCAGAGGACGACATTATGCCGCGCTTGATTAAAACCGCAGCTGCTGGCGACGAACCAGCTCTCTCTGTCACACCGGGCTGCGCCGATGTGGTGGCCGAGATCGGAGCGCAACTCAAAACCACAACCGGCCCAATCAATCTCGTCGGCTACGGTTGTTTCGCTCCGGTTTTTCCAAAGCTTCCCGCCGGACGCATGGCTGGCAAAATCGCCTTGGTCACCGGTGCGGCGCAGGGCTTCGGCTATGAAATCGCCTGTGCCCTGGCTGCCGAAGGAGCATGGGTGGCCCTGGCCGACATCAACGAGGAGGGCGTTAAGGCAGCGGCAAACTCCATCAACGCCGAGCGAAACGCATCCGCCATCGGTGTCGCAGTCAATGTGGCCGACATCGCATCTCTGAGGCAGGCGGTCGAAAAGGTGGTGACGGAATTCGGCGGCATCGATCTGCTGGTGGCCAACGCCGGTGTACTGCGTGCCGGCAGTGTCAAGACACTGAGTGAACGCGATCTTGATTTTGTCACCAGCGTGAACTACAAGGGCTACTTTCTCTCGGTTCAGGCGGTCGCACCCGTAATGGCACTGCAGCATGCGGCCGCACCCGGAATATGGTCGGACATCATTCAGATCAACAGTAAATCCGGACTGGTCGGCTCCAATAAGAACGGAGCTTACGCAGGCTCTAAATTCGGCGGTATCGGCCTGACACAGAGTTTCGCAATGGAGCTGGTTGAAGACGGCATCAAAGTGAACTCCATCTGCCCGGGTAATTTTTATGACGGGCCGCTCTGGGCCGATCCCGAAAAGGGTCTGTTCAAGCAGTATCTGGACAGCGGCAAAGTGCCGGGAGCCAGAACCTTCCAGGATGTTAAAAATTTCTATGAGTCCAAGGTTCCGATGCGCCGCGGCTGCACCACCCCCGATGTAATGAAGGCGATATACTATCTGGTTGAACAGAACTATGAAACCGGACAGGCCGTGCCAGTGACCGGCGGACAGGTAATGCTCTCTTAACACACCGGATCAATCATCACATTTTAATATCCAAACCGAATCCGGCACGCATAGCGCGCTTCATCATGGCTTTCTGATGTGCGTCGCCGACAATGCTCTCCTGCCGATCGTCCCATTTCACCTCACTCCCGGTCCGAATGGCTATGTCCGAAAGGTGACAGATGATATCCGACCTGACCGCCGTTTCCAGATTGCTGACAGCCGGGCTGACTCCCTCAATCGCATCAATAAAATTAAGCTTATGGTTGTTGCTGACCGGCAGCTTAACCTTCATTTCGTCTTTAGCTCTTTTCCGAATATCGTCCGAACTGAAAGCCCAGCCGCCGCGATGTACATTAATCCACCCCTTTTCACCGATGAACATCGATCCATGGCTGGATTTTGACACGGGAATTTCGCCCGCGTCCATGTACTTGCAGCATGTTTGGGTGTCCATGAATTTCATCGCGAAGCCGTTATCATAAAGCGTATCAACATCCCAATGCGTGAGCGTATTGAACAATCCTTCAGCCGGTATGGTGCCACTGCCTCTCACAGAAACCGGCAGTTTCATGCCGCACTGATCAGCATACCATTGAAACTGATCAACCGGATGAGCACCCCATCCCGCAATAAATCCGATCGCATAATCATAGATGTGAAAGATTCCATTACGAGGACCTTGCCGCAGACAGCGATCGTGACAGAACGGCCGCTCCGGCGCCGGACCCTGCCACAGATCGTAATTAAAATCCGGCGGCACCGGCAGCACCGGCTCAGGAGAGCCGCCGCTCTCGCCTTGAGGCGCCCAGACATAGGCTCTCTTAATTTCACCGATATATCCGTTAAGCGCCAACTGAATACCCAAACGCACATGCGCAATCGAGCGGTTCTGTGTGCCATACTGAAAAACACGTTTATGCTTCTGCGCTATCTCACGCGCCGCCAGACACTGCTCGATGCTGATACCCAACGGTTTTTCACAGTAAACATGCTTGCCAGCACGGGCCGCCGCCAAACTCATCGGCACATGCCAGTGATCGCCGGTGGCAATGTGAACCGCATCCACACTCTTATCATCGAGCGCCTCGCGGAAATCCTGCGTCTCCACGCCGCTGAAATCTTTGCAGATACGCTTTTTAAAGAGAGCGATGCGCTGTCGGTTGGGGTCGCAAAGCACTGTCACCTGACACCGCTGATCCCCGAAATATGGTGACGAAGCGCGGGCTTGGCTGCCGGTCGCAAGGATTGCGATATTGATGCGGCTGTTGGCGGCTGTGCCTCCGGCACGTCCGATTGTCTGTGCCTTGACAATCTGCGGCCATGCGATCAGCGATGCAGAGAATAGACCGCTCTTTGTTAAAAAATTTCTGCGTGTTTCTTTCATGTTGATACTCCTTGGTCACTTCAGATTATTGCAGATCGAACTTCTGCTGATTTGCGTTAAGAAATTGAGTGGCATTTTGGTTTTTGAAAGTCAATATACGATAGCGCAGTTTCAAGCTGTCGCCTTTATTCATCCGCATATCACGCTCATAATGAAACACAGGCCCCATGAATGGCATGTGCGGCAACAGCAGCCAGCGCACCGGATGAAAGGGATTGGAACGATGATCCAGTATAGCGATCCCCTGTGTAGGTTCGCCCTGCTTTTCAACATAAGCCACCCATGGTGAGGGGTCGCGTGACAGCCGATGATTGTTCTGCTGTTTCACATGCGTGCTCCCGCTGACACCGTTGACATCCAGAAACGACCAGCCCTCCCTCCCTTTCGCCATACGCAGAGAGAACCCGCCATAATACCACCGGTTGATGACAACATCCGTCAGCGCGACAACATCCATCGCAACAGTTATGGTATAAGAGCCGTCACTCTGAGGTGCCGAGACATGCATGACGCGCTTTTCCGCAAGCCGTTCCACCCCGCTCTTTTCGACGTAGCGCATCATTAATTCAATATCTGCACTGAAATCAGGGTTCGGTGTTAAAGCGACATTTTCCACACGGCTCCACCCCTGCCGCGGCTCCCCCGCAGCACTCTCCTCCCAGTAATTTTGACCGTCCAGAAATTTCCAGGAAAACCAGGCCCCGCGATGCCAGCGATGATCCGCGGGGCGAAAATCAGTGAGCACCGAGCCATCAGGCATCGTCAGCGGATGAAAGCAGGGCTTGCTATCATCAGGCCCCGCATTAAACCGCCAGACCACGACTGCATCATCCCTGACCAACGCCAGCGACGTAGCGCTCTGATCCCACTTGTAACCGCCATGCAAATAGCCGGTCGCAAGGATGACCACACTCAAAACAAACAGCTCTCGCATCACATTCACCCTCCCATCCCGCACTGCTCCAGATAGGCTTTGCTACGCTTGAGTGTATCATCATCCCCGACTATCTCCAAGGTTGAACTGGCGATGCCGGAATCTCTGAGCACATCGCAAACGCCTTTAATGTCAATTACACCTTCTCCAAGAGCAATAGTGGAAAATCCGCAACCGAACTCTGTACCGCGTTTAGACTCCCACTCGGCACCCAGATCCTTCCAGTGAATATGATGAATCTTATCTTTGAAAATCCGTGCCATCTCGACCGGATCAGCACCGCCCAACCAGGAGTTGCCGGTGTCGAGATTAACACCCAGAGCGTCCGGATTGCCAAGACGATTAAAAACATCCTGCAACCCTTTGATCGTATCTGTAACAGGCCCGTGCGGTTCCAACAAAACATGCACACCGTAATCAGCGGCCATCCGCACCGGCACGCACAGTTTTTCCGCAATCACAAAAATCTGCTCCGCATATGAAAGCGAGCAAGCCCACTCCGAGCGCGGATCGGTCTCGGTCGTCACCACTTCAGTTATGCCGATGGCGGCGGCAAACTTGATCGCCTTCATAATCTCCGCTGTGCCGTATGTTCCGGGATTACTTGGCTCCAGCAAACCGGCATGCGCGCAGACCGTGGTCGGCGTGATATCGTACTTTTCAAAAAGCCGCTTAACCTCAAAGGGGTTCTCATCGAGGCTGATTGTCGGAGAGAACCCTGCTGTTCCCATCATACTGCCCCCGGCATTGGTGTCGGTTATGTCGGCATGCTTAAATCCCATTTCGCGTGCCCGCCGCAACTGCACCTCGACACTGGCAAACGGCTCGTTAAACAGAAAAACTCCAATAGTCATAATTACCTTTCTTTATCGTACACATGTTCTACATCCGCATCAAACTTCAGTAAACTAAAATCACCGTGCCTGCCGGATAACCTCCAACAGGCTTGAAAATTGCCTCCCCTGATAAATCAGCATACCAGAGAGTTTCATCAGCAGCCCTGACAGCATAAACTTCATCGAACCCGTTCTGATCTATATCTGCCAGAATAACATACTTAAAACCGTGATTATTGCCGGCCCAGTTGCTCTCCCATCCGAATATCTCAGAACGACGTTCGATGCTTCCACCCAGACAGGTATACCCGCGGTCTCCATAACCATCGACATCACCGCAGGCCGCACTGTTGGTCAAAACACCTTCGATATACTCCGTACCCCCCAACAGATTAGTCTCCGAGGGGCTCCAACCTAGAGCTACATAGTTTTGTGGCTGCACTGGATCAACAATTGTTCTATACCATCCTGTGGAGTGCTGAAGAAACAATTCATCCCCATTGCCGCTAGAACTTGAATTTCCAGTGTAATAAAACAAATCTCCCGGGACAGCGATAAATTGTAACTGCCCACCTCTTTGCGTATGAAGAGCAGTCTCTGAATCAAAAATGAAAACTTCGTTACGAGAAGTTACATACACCAGCTCATCAGTTCCATCCCCAAAAACAAAATCACCGCGCATCAACAACCGAGGAGTGTTTGTATTTAACAGCACTGTCCAAGATGAATTACGATAGGTGTAAAGATTCGGCTGATTTATCACCAGTGTCATTTTACTGTCACTCTTACTCCAGCGAATCGCGGTTATGTCTATAATCTTATTGCCACCTATAGATACCGTTTGAGCTGTCGCAAAATCATAGTAGTAAGCTTTGTTCTGCTCCCCTGCCACATAAACCAGTTCATCCGCACCGGAACCAGCCACATCGGCCGCCAATATACGTTTTACATTTTCACCATCAATCAGCGATACAGGCTCATTAATTGCATCACTGCACATAACATTACCGCTCGAAGTAATATAAGCCACACCGAATGAGCCTGCCGCCATCGTATGTTCCCAGTTTTCCCGCATCGTGTAACTTGATTCCCGGCGCAACTGGAATGCGGCGGAAACCGCATAATTACCCCCGCCATAAGCCACATAAAGATCCTGTGTCGGCTGACGCGCGACAAAAGAACCGGTAACAACACCGGGCAGAATACGTTCAGGCGTTTTAAACCAGTCACTGCGCCTGGCATCACCGACCATAACGGCATAACTGTAGAACATTGAGTTTCCAGGTGCATTTGTGAAACTGTAAATCATCTGGAATGTATATCGCATACCGACATTGAGATCAGTTAACTGATATTTCCAGTTCCCGCTGGTACTCTGATTAGACTCAACTGTATGCAGCAGATTTGATGTCGCCCCCGACGATAAAGTGCCGATAGAACCACCAGCATAAAAACTGCCATTTGAAACGCTGACGCCCTGGTCAAACAAATCAACTGCGTCGGCTTCAAATACCACACCATTGATTGTAACAGCCATGTCACTGCCGAGATTTACGGCAAAAACAAGAGTTCCGTTAGTTAACACATCTGAGTCTGCATCAAACTGATTCCACGCATAACTGACAGGTGAAGCACTTGCCAATATTGCATTGAACAAAAACAAACAACCATATGCAACCCTATTCATAATATCTCCTTCTCCTTGCCGGGACTTGAAAACATCATCAAGACAAACCTGGTCTTGCATTAATTGTCTTTAGCAAAACATATTTTCAAATACATTGCGTCCAAAATAATTCAATGAATAATTTTGAACAAACAAACACTTGTCTTTTCTGAAATAAGTTGGGATTATAAAAATAATTTATGAAAGCTCCAATCTATGTGGACAAAGGCCGAACTTATCATGCCGACTCCTGCGAGGAACTGCGTAAGGCTGTAGCCGGAGATGAGCTTGATTTTTCAGCTCTCTGCCGAGGAAGTTATCCTGGACGAAAAATCCCTGACAAAACACTCCGCGGTATATGTAGCGTCGGCTTATGGGATGCGACCCATGAGCAGAAATGGGGTCTGCCTTGGCATCGCAACGAAGGCATAGAGCTTACCTGGCTGGAGACAGGGTCGCTTGATTTCACCCTGGAATCCGGCAGTTATCCGCTTCATCCGGGTGATCTGACCATCACTAGGCCGTGGCAGCCGCACAAACTCGGAGAACCGCATGTCAACGCCGGCCGGCTGCACTGGCTGATTTTAGACATCGGTGTCCGCCAGCCTCATCAGGAGTGGCGATGGCCGGATTGGATTGTTCTCACCCAGGAGGACATTGTTGAACTGACCGATTTTCTGCGACGCAACGAACAACCTGTCTGGACACTAGACAACGAAACGGCCCTCTGTTTTTGGAAAATAACCGAATGCAGCCGACATGAAATCGATGATGTCGCATCGAAACTGATAATATACATCAATGAACTGCTTCTCAACCTGCTTGAGATGTTTCGTTCGCAACGCGTCAATCTCTCAACATCACTTACAACTGCGCGACGCAGCACCGAACTTTTTCTTAACAGCCTTAAACATAGTCTTGATGATCAATGGACTCTTGAGACAATGGCCGAAGGCTGCGGGCTTGGCATTACACGTTTCGTTCACTACTGCAAAGAGATAACCAATCTCTCCCCGGTTCAATATCTAAATCAGCTGCGATTGGAGCAAGCCGCGCATTTGCTGGTTGCCAACCCCGCGACATCAATAACCGATATTACTTTTCAATGCGGCTTCTCTTCCAGCCAGTATTTCGCAACCCTTTTCAGACAAAAATATAAATGCACACCCGGAACATACCGTAAAACGGCAAAATACTCTATCCACAACCAGCAACACTCAAATTACGCTAAAGCCTGATTTACAATTATTTACGTTGCATCCCTGAATATAAAATTAATGTCTGTCACCATTTTTATCTTTGATACGCTGTACACAGATTTGGAACAAAGATAAAGTCATTGGTGATCAGGCAGATGGACTTGGATGTAGCTGATCACCTGCTTGAAACCAGCCATATGATCTGATACATTATGTAGTCAGCCAGCAGGCAATACTGCTGAAAAGGAAATGCGGCATGTCATCTTTATGGTTAATGGTGTTTACGCCAACATTGCTCATAATTACAGCAATCGCGATTATAAAAGGTCGGTCATCCACACGTTCATACTGGCTTGCCTGGTGCGGTCTGGCAGCCACACTTCCGGGCGATTACTTTCTGGCGGTCAGGAACTCACCGCTGCATTCGAACGGCTTTCTTTACGGTGTAGCCGGTTTTTCCCTTGCGCATATTTTCTGGATCATGTTTCTCAGCCGAAATTCAAAACCGAATTTACGTATCGGAGCGGCCCTTATTTTCAGTTTTGTCTGCCTTTTTATCGCCCGACTGATACCGGCTCTGGACTCAGACACTCTGGTTTACGCTCTGTCTCTGTATGCACTGCTTTCAATAATCAGCGTCTCCTATGCATATGGCACCCATACTTTATCTCCAGCCTGGAAATACGGATTGAGCATGCTGCTGTTCTCTGACACTATGATCGCTTTCGGTGCCATTCTTTCCGTTCCGCATGTCGGCAGACTTATAGGAGCAACCTACCTTGTCA
>JAGYOL010000220.1 GCA_018399555.1 Kiritimatiellia bacterium
GGGGGATCGCAGCCTTGATGCGGTCAACAGTATGCGGCAGGTTGAAATTTTATAACACGTAGGAGAGATTTTATCAGAGTTGGCTGCGATATAATCGGCGGGGATGCAGTAACGAACGTTGCTGCCGATCAAAGCAACAGGCAGAGTTACAGAGGTGGTTCGGCACTGATCATAGCACTGTGGACCATTTCGCTGCTGAGCATTCTGGTGATGTCTTTTGCACTGGATGCCATGATTGAGGGACGTATCAGCAACTATGTGCGGCAGAGGCGCCGGGTTGACTATCTGACGCAATCCGGCGTAGCGATTGCCGAAATGCTGCTGGAGAAACGCAATAATGTCAGCGCGGCTTCCGCTGCCGATGAGCAGGAAGACCGTTGGAAAAAGCCGGCGCTGAGGTTGAAACGGGGCCAGAGTGCGGTTGTGGAAGAGAGTATCGAGGATGGTGTCGTGCAAGTGGAGATCATTCCCGAAGAGGCGCGCTGGAATGTCAACCTGCTGGTGGGTTCCGCCTATGACGAGGTCTGGGAACGGATATTCGAAAACGCCGGCATTCCGCAGGAGTATTTCTCCGAGCTGATTGACTGCTGGAACGATTGGATCGACGAAGACAGCCTGCCGGCAAACGACGGCGCCGAGGACGACTACTATGAGACGCTGGATCCACCATATCTGGCGCGAAACCGTCAGATCGATACCGTTGATGAGTTGCAGTTGATCAAGGGCTTCGGAGAGGCGGTGCTGCATGGGGGTATTTTGAATCCGGAGGAGAACAACGAAGAGCTGCAAATTCAGGTGCGGGGAATAAAGGAATTGTTTACGACATATGGTAATGGTAAGATAAACGTCAATTCCGCACCGATGGAAGTTTTGATGACCATTCCCGGGGTTGACGAGATAACCGCCGGAGCGATTATCGAAGAGCGCGAAGGAGCTTACGCGAATGTTTCGACATTGGCGCGTTCTGGTGCGGGCGGTTCAGCCTCTGCTTTGAATGTAGAAGGTGCTCTGAACGAAGAAGAAGAGGAAGATTATTCATTTAAATCGACCGGCGACTTTATGAGCCGTATTCCCGGTCTGGATACGGGGGTTTCAAGGTTTGTTGACACCCAGGCGAAAACCTTTCGGCTTGTGATAAAGGGAGAGTCCGCGGGAATCACACACAAAATAGAGGCGATTGCGGAGTTTGACGGCAAGTCAGTGCGCTATCTTAAATGGCGTGAGGATCCTTGAGATAATATTTATGGCGAAATCTGAAATTATAGCCTTGATGATCGACGGCGACCAGCTGCGCGGGGTGAAATATGCCCCCAGGGGTTCGGCTGAATTGACGAGGGTCGCCGGCGGGGTTTGGCCTTTGCAGAGTGACCTCGCCGCGGAAGAGGTTAACGCTGAGGTGAACTCTGAAGATGCTGAAGTCGCCGATCCGCTGTTCACGGCGGTGAAAGCCGCCCGTAAAGAGCTTGGCGGACGTGATGTGGTTGTTGCTTTTCCGCTCTCCGGTCTGTTGTTGAGCATTCTGAAGATGCCGGTTGAGGTACGTGACGATCTGGCAGATGCGGTCGCTCTGCAGATGGATAAGATTTCGCCCTTTGACGAGGGTGAATATTCGGTCGGGCATGAGATTCTGAGCGAGGATGAGGAATCGGTGTGGGTGCTGGCCGCCAGTATGTCAAACCGCACTTTCATCGAAATTAACGAGTCGCTCTCCCGCGCCGGCTGGCGTGTGATCCGAAGCGATATCGCTTTGCTGGGCTGGCTTAGAACGCTCTGCGGTAAATTCAATCTGAACGCACCGGGACGTAAAATCGTCCTGGCCAGGTTCTATGATAATTGGAATGTGCTGGTGATGAATCATGGCACTCTGGTTTTGGCGCGCTGTTTCGGAAGTGTTGCGAATCATGAGGCATTGCTGCGCGAATTGACCCTTTCGATGCTTAACGTTGAGATTGAGGCCGGTCCGCTGGAGGTGGGTGAGATTATCATTGTCGCCGCACAGGAGCCGGATGCGGCACTGTTCACAGGTCTGGATGAGCTTTTCGCGGTTAAACCGGTTTTCCGTGAGATACCGTCGCCGGAGGGCGGTCTGCAGGGTGTGGCTCTGCGCACTCTCGAACATGGCGTGGTGGATCTGACCCCCGGTTTCTGGCATACGGAGATCAAAGAGTCGGCTCTCCGCCGCAAGGTCAACCGGTTTGTGGCCGCAGCCTGCGCCCTCTGGGTTGTTCTGATGGTGGCGATGGCCGCGGGGCCGATGGTTTACCGGCATCTGACCAAACGGATTCGCATTAAATCAACTGCGCATTATTCGCGTTACAAGGCGGTCTCGGATACACGCAAAAGGGTTAATCTGATATTGTCATACACCGATACCACCTATTCACCGCTTGAAATGCTGCGTCTGCTTTCCGGCTATCTGCCGCCGGGTGTCACCCTGACCGGCTTCAACTATAAACGCCAGGATGGAGTCAAAGTATCGGGTGAGGCTGATCTGCCTACGCTGGTGTATCAATTCAAGAATGCCGTCACGGAAAATGAACTGTTTGAAAGGGTTGATCTGATCGGCCCATCCGCCAGCCGGGGTAAACACAATTTTGAGGTTTACGCGGTTTTTAAAGGAGTTGCCGAGCAGTGAGTGCCATAACCTCAAAAGAGCGGAATATGCTGCTGATTACCATGGTGCTGGTGCTCTATGCCGTTGCTTTTCTGTTTTATAAAAAACAGACGCAGAACTGGCAGAAACACAAGCGTATTTATCAATCAGCCCGCGAAAAATACAACACTGAACGGGATTTGATAGCGGCCAGAGATGAGTGGGACGCCAAATATGTCGAGATGCGCAATCTGATGCCGGTTTTTCCGTATGACAAGGATGTTGACACGCATTGGCTGAATCTGATGGATACAGTGGCCAGCAATAACAAGCTCGCGATATCCAGACGCCAGACCGGCAAGGAGGAAGAGGTCGGTGATGTCTATGAACTTCCGATCGTCTGTAACAACTGGGAGGGAACACTGGAAGCACTGGTCAGGTTTCTCTATGGACTGCACGATAGGGGAGCTATGCTTGATGTTCGTCAGCTGTATGTGAGACCCGGTTCCGATGCCGGCTATCTCAAGGGAACTTTCACGCTTTATTGTGCCTATATGCGCGGTGATGTGATAGAGGTTGATCAGGCGCAAGCGCCTGATGACAGTGCGTCGCAGCCCGATGAGGACGGGCAGCTGGTGCCAGCTGTGGCTGAAGAGAGCGGGACGCCGCCTCCCGAAGAGCAGGAAATGCCTGATGCCAGCTCTGCGGAGCACTCCGACGGTGTTGCCGCCGACGCTGGAGAGAGTGAACTGCCGGGTGAAGATGCTGATCAGGTTGAAGCATCGGATGTCAAGGAAAAGGATGCGGTGAAAGCCGCTTTGGATGCGTTGCAGCAGAGATCGGTTCGGCCACAGTGAGCAATGCTGATTGGATTTTGAGGGAAAGTTATGAGAGCTGTTAAAAAAATTGTTTATGTCCTAACTATTTGTCTGCTGTTGATTTCAGGAATCGAAAGGGTGC
>JAGYOL010000221.1 GCA_018399555.1 Kiritimatiellia bacterium
TATTGAACTCTCCAGAGGTGCCCGCCACAATCAGCGAGTCGCAGAATCCGTTGACGATCACATGATCTACCAGTGCCGCCGCCGCGTCATAGTTGACATCCTGCGAACCCTCCTTAAACGGCGTTGCCAGAGGTATTACAATGTGTCCGAGTTTCTCACCAAGTGTCTGCATTCTGATTAAATCCTTTCAAGATAAAAATTTCGCTTCAATGCCTGCAATCTTAGAGGATGAAAAACGCAAACACCATAAAAAACCGCCAAACCTGTAAAGATTCCTGACACTCTAATTGTAAAACCTGTAATTACAGGATGGATGGGAATGCGCGAATGCGCAAATGCTCGAATGCAGGCAATGCGGGAGGCGGGATGTGGAATTGGGGATGATTTTGAGGTTCAATCGTCCCGCAAAGCGGGACTGGTTTGAGGGCTTAATCGTCCTGCGGCAGACCAGCTCACCCGGTCAACAGGTCACCAGGTCAGGCAGGCGGATAATTCTCCCTCGCTGCCCACCCTGCCGAACCGCCGCACACCCTGCGCCGACTACAGCACCCGGCTGTAGATTTTGACTTCATCGAGCAACCCTTTGAAATGGGCACTGTGATTCTTTGAATATGAACCGAGATAGATCGGAAAGCTGTTGGTGCCGACCGGACCGCTGCGTGGCAAGGTGCCGCAGAGTTCGCCGTCGATGTAGATACGCAGGTTCTGTCCGTCGAAAGTTCCCGTCAACTGCACCCAGCGCCCGACCGGGAGCGGACGATCAGAGCGGACAGTATGGCTCCAGTCCGTGACCGGCACGTTGAAGCAGGGTTTGCCGTCCATGATGCCGAGCCGAAACCCGGTGTTTTCGCCGCCACCCTGCACACGGTTGATGATCCATGCCTGACTCTGACCGGGCACATCCGTCCAGACCCGGCAGCTCACCGTCAAACCAGTCGTCACATTGAAGAGCGCGTCACTCGCCACCCGCACGCATCCACCGGTGCAGACCAGTGCGCGACCGTCAAACCCCGGTGCGCGCTCCGCACCCAGCAGCACACCACCGTTACGCCGTCCGCTATAATCAAGAGTCACCGGCTCACCGTGGCCTTCATCAAAAGCCCACCAGCCGATTAGTCCCGCTTCATCGGCCCCCGGTTTAACCTCCAGTCGCCGCGCGGAACTCCGCAACCGTTCGCGCTCGGCGAAAATGCCACGGATCGCCCGGTCGTAGGGCCCCATACCGATATCCTCCGGAAGCAGATCGACTTGAGGCGGGGCGTCAGACGCAAATACACGGCGGACCGCATCCAGATAGCCGAAGCCATACTCGCGATATGGCGCGATGTAATGACCCTCGCCCCATTCGTTCCAGTTGTCGAGCAGGATCATACGCCGCCCGATCGAGCCTTCCGGCAGCGTCTCGACAAATTCCCGGGCCTGGTGCAGCAGCGAAGCAAAACCGTCGGGCGGTATCTTCCAGATGCTGCCCTCGTCACGCCAGCCGCTCCAGGCCTGCGAGAGCGTCACCACCTGCGGCAGAATGCCGAGATCGCGCTGTTTGCGGATATACTCCATCTGAGTTGCGGTCGCCTGCTCCGGAGAGGGGCTGCCCGGGATGCCCCAGCAATAGGGGAAACTCGCCTCGACCCCGAGATCGCGCAGCAATGTGAGATGTTCCGGCTGATGTCCGCGATACTCACCCAGGATGATCAATCCATCGAAACCGTGTGCCCGGCAGACCCGGCGCATACGGTCAAAGGCCTGCGCGACCGCCTCTCTGCTACCGAGATCCTGCACCAGATATTCAGGTCGATAAACAAACAGCACCGGCCTGTTATCCAGTTTAAGATAGGAAGGATGTTTAAAGTAGTTCTCCAGCCAGAAAGGCAGTAGATTGTCAAAAAGATCGGCCTCATCCGCCACACCGGCCTTGCCTCGCACCTGATTTTCCCACATGATCGCATACTGCATACGGTCGGCGTAGCGCGATTTGAAGAGCGCGTCGTGAATCGCACTGCCAAAGCGCATCTCAACCGGAGCACCCTGAGAATTGCGGTACCAGCAGTAGATGAAGAAGGAGATGCCGTGCTCCACCGCCCAAAGGGTCTCCCAGTCGGCAATCTCCGGATTCCCCTGCGAATAGAAACCGAGAGCCGGAGTCCGTTCGGGGTGTTTGATCACATTATGCCAAATCTCCGGACGGTCCGATTCCCAGAGCGGACAGTGATGCGCGCCGATCAGAATCTCGGTCTGTGCCGGCTGTGGCTCGGGAATATAACCACCCGACGCCTTCAGGGATTGGGTGAGTGCCTCTTTATCGAGTTTCGGCATGAAATATACCCGGATCGACGAATGCACCGCAGGATGTTTCTCCGCCTTGACCTCAAGCTTGAGCTCGCTGCCGCACTCCTCCGCTGCCTCGACTGTCCAGCGCAACAATTTCTGTTCCGCCGCCGTCAGAGTGAGGCGTTCATCTCCCCCGATCATGCGCACACCATCAGGAACACTCAATCGCACATTGACGTCCACCTCCGCTTCACTGCGATTTTCCAGCACAGCCACCACGGTTTCAGCCCGCCCGGCACGGCAGAGATTGGACTCCGGCTCAAAACGCCGGATGTCGATCACCATACCGGCAGCCTCCGTTTGTCCTTTGACAATCATGACAGCGCACAGATAAAACAATACCATCGAAGCTAAATGCATTTTCATCCCCCTTATATCCCGTCATTTTACAGGGAAATGAACACGGCTGCAAGGCAGCAGTTTTCAACCGAGTATAAAGGGGCGCATCTGCAAGCCGTCAAATTTTAATTGCGCACAGGCGGGGTGTAATGCGATAATCGCCACTGAACTATAACCATAAGCTGTATTTGACTTTGAAATGATAAATGATCCAAATCCTTTCAGACTGCTGACGATGCCATGGTTCTGGTCATCCTTTCTGGGGTGGACAGTAGCACAGGGCATAAAGATGTCCTCGGTGCTGATCCGCACAAAACGCATTGATTTCCGGTATCTGCTTAGCACCGGGGGAATGCCAAGTGCTCACTCAGCCATGGTCTGCGGGCTATGCACCTCGATCGGACTTACCGAGGGTTTCGATTCACCGGTGGCAATGCTGGCATCGGGATTCGCGGCGATCACTATGTTCGACGCAGCTGTCGTTCGGCGCGCCGCCGGTCATCAGGCTTCGATCCTCAATCAGATGATCGAGGAACTGTTCAAGCAGCATACGCTGAATCAGACCCGTCTGAAAGAGCTGCTCGGTCATACCCGCAGTGAGGTCTTTGCCGGCATGGGCGTCGGCATCGCAACCGCCTTCGCAGTCGTTCATTTCTGGTCACGATAGGGTGGATATCTGAACTGGAGGGGGAGCGGATTAGAACAGTGCCCGCCGGGCATGATGCCGACACTGCTTATTTACTGCTCTGGGTTAGGCCCTACTCGTAGGGCCAAGACCAACATGTTGGTCGTTAGCAACATGTTGGTCTTGGCGGTTGTTCGCCTCTGCGGGAGCCTCGCCCTACCTGAACCCACACCCATACAA
>JAGYOL010000222.1 GCA_018399555.1 Kiritimatiellia bacterium
GGAGACCACGGGCTTCGTATATGACAGTGTCTCACTTTGGTTGCGGCTGAAAGCAGCTTTGGCGTTAATAAAATTCCTGACGCAACAGAGATTAGCGTTGATTAGCGGGCAAAAAAGAAAATTCATCATGCTTTCGCGGAGATTAGCGGGTAAAACCTTCCAACTTTTAAACCAGCACCGCTCCGCGGGACGATCAAATCTTCTCCTCCATGTCTGACATACTTTCATCTTTAACTTGGCAGGCATGGTTGACAATCGGTGCCATCGTTGCTGTATTTCTGGTGCAACTGCTGACCAAGTTGCCAGCAGATTTCACCTTTATGGGTGCTTTGGCCACTTTATGTGTTGCCGGAGTGCTCGACATTAAAGAGAGTTTCACCGGCTTTTCTTCGTCAGGTGTTGTCACTGTCGCAATGCTATATGTTGTAGTGGCCGGCATCCAAGGCACCGGCGGATTGAACTGGGTAGTCAAAAGACTGTTGGGTACTCCGCGAACGGTCGCCGCCGCGCAAATGCGTATGATGCTACCCATCGCCGGGTTGAGTGCATTCCTCAACAACACACCGGTTGTGGCACTCTTTATTCCGGTTATCAAAAAGTGGGGGACAGCTATAAACATCTCTCCCTCCAAATTGTTGATACCCCTGAGTTACGCTTCGATCTTCGGCGGGATTTGCACCTTGATCGGCACCAGCACCAATGTCGTGATCAACGGCATGTATCACGAGCGGTTTCATGAATCGCTGACGATGTTCGGCGTTGCCGCCATCGGTGTGCCATGTCTGATAGCCGGTGTACTTTTCATGGTATTGTTCTCCGGCAAACTGCTGCCGGAACGCGGCGGTAGTTCGCGGGCATTTGGCAATGCCCGCGAATATATGCTGGAAATGATTGTCGCTGCCGATGGTGTTGTGACCGGACGAAGCATCACCGCTGCTCGACTGCGTAATTTGTCCAACGGCTTCCTGGTCGAGATCATCCGTGATAATCAACTTATCTCCGCCCCGCCACCCAGTGAAATCATTCAAAACGGTGATCGGTTGGTCTTTGCCGGCGGTGTCGGCTTGGTCCAGGAACTGCGTGATTTCGCCGGACTGCACACCGCCGATGAGCAGATATTCAATTTAAACGCGCCTCTGCGCGACCGCTGTTTGGTTGAATGCGTTGTTTCCAATACCTGCCCGCTGGTGGGAGTGAGCATCAAAGCAGGGGGCTTCCGTAATCGTTACAACGCGGTAGTGCTGGCTGTCGCACGTAACGGCGAAAGACTCTCAGGCAAGATCGGCGATATCGTGCTGCGTCCCGGCGATACACTGCTGGTTGAATCACACGCCGGATTTATTCCGCGCCAGAAAGACTCGAAAGACTTTTATCTTATCAGCGAGGTGGACGATTCAACACCGGTTGATAAAAAAAAGGCTCCGCTGGCTGTCAGTATCATCGCTCTAATGGTTCTGCTGGTCGCCTGCGGAGTTGTATCTATGTTAAAGGCCGCCATGATTGCGGCTTTTCTGATGATTGCCTGCGGCTGCTGTTCTGTCGGGCACGCCCGACGCAGTGTTGAATGGAATGTCCTGATCGTGATCGCCGCCGCACTCGGTCTGGGGGTGGCGTTGCAGAAAAGCGGTGCCGCTTTGGCGCTGGCCAACATGCTGCTCTCACTCTGTGGTGGTATGCCCTGGGCGGCTTTAGCGGCAATCTGTTTTGCAACAGTGGTTCTTACGATTTTCATCACCAACAACGCCGCCGCCGCTCTGATGTTTCCGATTGCGATTTCCACCGCGGCGCGGCTCGAAGTAAACCCGCTGCCCTTTGTTTACGCTCTCATGGTGGCGGCATCCTGTTCTTTCGCCTCACCGATCGGCTACCAGACCAACCTGATGGTTTATGGTCCCGGCGGCTACCGTTTCAGCGACTATCTGCGCGTCGGTATTCCGCTGAGTCTGCTCCTGCTCGCACTCATCGTTATCCTCGCCCCCCTCATCTGGACTTTCTAGAGATTAGGGAGCTGGAGGGAGCTGGAGGGAGCTAGAGGGGTAGAGGTTTTTGTGTGATATAGAAAGCAGAGAATATGACACATAGAGATTTGATAATTTGGCAGAAAGCGATGACGTTAGTTGAGTATGTGTATCGGGTGACTCAAGGTTTTCCAGATGAAGAATGTTATGGACTAACTTCTCAGGTGAGAAGAGCTTCTGTTTCCGTTCCTTCAAATATTGCGGAAGGCCATGCTCGTCAGACCACGAAAGAATACATTCACTTTTTGAGTATATCAAGAGGATCGTTATTAGAGGTTGATACTCAGTTAGAGATATCATTGAGGTTAAAGTTTGTTGATGACATCCGTGAAGAAGAGGCTTTGATTATTGAACTGCACAAAATGTTAAATGCATCTATAACCAGTCTGCGGAAGAAACTCTAACTCCCTCCAACTCCCTAACCCCTCCAACTCCCTAACCCCTAACCCCTCCAACTCCCTAACCCCTAACCCCTAACCCCTAAAATGAATTATAATCTATCACATTTAAAACAGCTTGAAGCTGAAAGTATCCACATCATCCGCGAAGTAGCATCGGAGTTTCATAACCCCGTGATGCTCTACTCAATCGGCAAAGACTCATCGGTTATGCTCCACCTGGCGCACAAAGCTTTTGCGCCCGGACGCATCCCCTTTCCGTTGATGCATGTCGACACCCAATGGAAATTCAGAGAGATGTACAAATTCCGTACCTTGATGGCGGAGAAATACAAGGTCGATGTCAAGGTCTGGATCAATCCTGACGGCAAAGATAAATCCAATCCCTTTGTCGACGGCTCAGAAAATCATACTCACCTGATGAAAACAGTCGGACTTAAACAGGCACTGGATCATTATAAATTTGATGCCGCCTTTGGCGGAGCGCGTCGCGATGAAGAAAAGTCGCGCGCCAAGGAGCGTGTTTACAGCTTCCGCAACCAGTTTCATCAGTGGGATCCGAAAAATCAGCGTCCCGAGCTGTGGAATCTTTATAATGCCAAGATTAACAAGGGCGAGTCAATTCGGGTATTCCCTCTCTCCAACTGGACCGAGCTGGATATCTGGCTGTACCTTCTGCGCGAAGAAATTCCGATTGTGCCGCTTTACTTTGCTGCAGAACGTCCGGTGGTTGAACGCGATGGTGTGTTAATCATGCTTGATGATGACCGATTGCCTCTGAAAGAAGGCGAACAGCCCATGATGAAGAAAGTCCGTTTCAGGACCCTCGGCTGCTACCCGCTCACCGGTGCAGTCGAATCCAACGCCGAAACCCTTGAAGAAATTGTGCAGGAGATGCTGCTGACAACCACCTCTGAACGCCAGGGCCGCGTCATCGATGCCGACAACTCATCTATGGAAGACAAGAAGAAAGACGGCTATTTCTAAACCGACAGGTCGGTTTAGAAATGCATAGAGCATAGAGCATGGGGAAGAATTAGAATGCGGAAATTTCGTTTTCAGGATCTTGAGATTTGGCTATTGGCAATAACAATTGGT
>JAGYOL010000223.1 GCA_018399555.1 Kiritimatiellia bacterium
AGGTCGGCAACAGGCAGATTGTTTTTTGCTATCACAACCTTCTCGCCGTGATAAACTAAGTCAAGAAGACGCGACAGATTGGTTTTGGCCTCTGAAACATTTACGATCATAATTCTCCCTTTTTAGTATGGTCATGCATACCGGAGTTGGTCCGGTTGGTCAACTGTTAAGCTAGCTTTTCAAGTTTGATCCCGACTGGATCGGCTTGTGTTGCGGAAATTCTGCGGGCATTATTCAGTATTGATCAGGAACGGTAAATGGTAGTACACTCGAGCTTGGTATTTTGATTGAAAATAAAATTAGCTTATGAATTTTTGCCGTAACCGCTAAAATTCAAAGAAAGAGATTATTATGAAAAATTCAGTCAGCAGGTTTTTAACAGTGGCCGTTGCAATCTGCGTTTGCCGATGTTCGTCTGCTGCGCAGTCAGTTACAGCTGATGAGCACTCTCCGCATAACGACTATTATGTTGCGGCTTATGTTTGGCCGTCCTGCCATGATGATCCGTTGGCCCGGGAAAAGCTGTGGTCTGAGGGAACAGGCGAGTGGGAAGTTATAAAAAAGGGCAACCCCCGCTTTGACGGCCATTACCAGCCCCGTCAACCTCTTTGGGGTCACGAAATGGATAACGATCCCAAGGTGGTTGAAAGATGGATTGACACCGCTCTGGAGCATGGCGTAAATGTGTTCGTGTACGATTGGTACTGGTATGAGCAGGGGCCCTTTCTGGAAAGTGCGCTCAATGACGGATTTCTCAAGGCCGCAAACAATCAGAAAATGCAGTTTTACATAATGTGGGCCAATCACGATGTTAAATACAACTACTGGAACTATCACCGTTACAAAGATAATACAAATATTTTGTGGAACGCGAAGGTTGACCGTGAAAATTACGAGATTATCGTCGAGCGCGTGATCAAGAATTATTTCAAGCGCCCGAACTATTTCAAGATCGACGGCAAACCGGTTTTTTCGGTTTTCAGCGTGAATAAACTTATGGAAAGCTTTGGAAACAGTACGGATGAAACCCGCAAAGCACTTGACTACTTTCGTGCGCAGGTCAGAAAAGCGGGTTTTCCCGGGCTGCACATCCAGTGGAATCAGGGCGGCGGCTCTCTGCTCTCTGATGCGGCAGCCGTACGGTTCTCAACTCTTGTGAAGACAATGGGGTTTGACAGCGTCGCAATGTACAACATGGGCGGAATGAATGAAGATTATCTCGTGTATGGTGCCAACGCAGTCAAGATCAGGGAGCGGATGGACTCAGTTCTGGATGTGCCGCTTTTTCCCTGTGTTTCTGTCGGCTGGGATGACACCCCGCGTTTCCCCGATAAAGGTGCGCGCCATGTGGTGCATTACCACAACACACCCGAGAGTTTTGCGACGCTGCTTTCAAAAGCCAAACATTATGCGGATTCACACCCGGAGCAGCCGAGGCTCATCACGATAAATGCGTGGAATGAATGGGTCGAGGGCAGTTATTTGCTGCCGGACATGCTTTACGGTTACGGTTATCTTGAGGCCGTCAGAGATGTTATGCTCGGCTCCGGATATGACCGGTGACAATCAGATATCAAATAAATTCGGGGGCTAGGAATTCCTGATGACTCGCCGGTGCAAATTTTAACGCATCTGTAGCGTTGCATGGCTCCCAGCACAGGTTGCTATAGCTGAATAGAAAACCGTGCGCCTTGCATCTACGGCAAAATGGCAACTGCAGTTTTTGGTTTAATGTTGTGAATATGATCAACGGCCTTGACATTGCAGCGGTAATAGCGTATAAAGCGCCCCTCTTATGCAGAAAAATAATAACTTTGAACGTCGCGGCAAACGCCCTCAGCGTTCTTTCAGACGGAAAAACCGTCATCCCGGCCTGGCCGAGAATCAGCCCAGAAGACGTTTAGAGACTCCGAAAAACGAGATACCGGAAGATTTAGCTAAAACAGTTTTTGGAAGGTTGAACCCGTTGCTGCAGCACGCTGTTGTCGCAAAGGGCTTCGTTGATCCCACACCCATTCAGGAGCAGTCGCTGCCTGATCTGCTTGAAGGACGCGATATCTTCGGATGCGCCCAGACCGGCACTGGCAAGACAGCCGCTTTCTTACTGCCAATTCTGGATAAATTCCTGGCTGACGGAAAAAAACCGCAACCGCACCATCCACATGCGCTGATTGTGGCTCCGACACGTGAGCTCGCGGCGCAGATTGCGGAAAACACCGTCAGTCTGGCGCGCTATACCCGGATTTCATTCGCCGTTGTTTTCGGTGGTGTCAGCCAATATCCCCAGGTCAAGGCGTTGCAGAACGGCGCCGATATTGTGGTTGCCACTCCCGGTCGTCTGATTGATCTGATGGAACAGGGCTATATTGTTCTGGACAATGTTGAATGCTTTGTGCTGGACGAGGCCGACCGACTGCTGGATATGGGGTTTATGCCGGATATTGAGCGTATTCAGAATGCTTTACCGGCGGAACGTCAAACCATGTTTTTTTCGGCTACTATGTCCAAGGAGGTTTTGAAACTGGCTGAAAAGATGGTTGCCGACCCGGTTCATGTTGATGTGACCCCTCAAGTTCCGACGGTTGACAAGATAAATCAGTCGTTGATGATTGTGGATAAATCGAATCGTACCAATCTTTTGATCTGGCTGCTGAAGAATCATCCTGAAATGCGTCGAGTGATTGTTTTCATGCGTATGCGTCACGCCACCGACAAGGTGGTGGACAAACTCAAAAAGGAGGGGGTTCTGGCCCAGGCTATTCATAGTGACAAAACGCAGCGCATGCGGACCAATACCCTCAACGGTTTTCGTACCGGCGCGGTTCGTGTGCTGATTGCCACAGATATCGCTTCGCGCGGCATAGATGTGGATGATATTACCCACGTTGTCAACTACGATCTACCGGAGGATGCGGAGTCCTATGTGCATCGCATCGGCAGAACCGCCCGCGCCGGCAGCGATGGCGCGGCAATCTCTTTTGTCTGCAAGGGGCAGAATAAGACCCTTAATGCAATCAGAAAATTTATCCGGCGCGATGTCCCGATTGAAACCGAACATCCCTATCATTTGGGCGATGAGCGTTTGACTGAGGCGGATCAAGTCGGCAAACCTTCCGGTTCGCAAGGACGCAAGCGGCGGTTTCGCAAAAATTCAAGCCGCAGCGGCAAACCGCGCGGTGCGGTCCGCCCTGACCGCACCCGCCGACACGTCAGCACCCGGTGAGGTCACAGGTGCCGCAGGGTGCTTCGCCGAAGCGATCGGTTGTAGATCGGGGGCGACTCCACCAGCCCCAGATGGCCGGTGAGAGTGCTCTTTCAGCAAAATACTCCGGCAAAGTGTCAGGCTCTTTCAGCCTGGCTGGATGATTATGGCTGATGCCAGAGAATCCTCAACGGTTGTGATCAGAGTCGGACCGCTGAGGCCGCAGATC
>JAGYOL010000224.1 GCA_018399555.1 Kiritimatiellia bacterium
TATAGCGACTAGATTCGTGCTGAGCACTAACGGCATAGGGCAAAGGGCATAGGGAAGAAAATCCCCAGTGCGCAAGCCCTCTCTTCCCTATGCTCCATGCACTCTGCCCTATGCAAAACAAAATGTCAGCTTAAGACCAACATGTTGCTAACGACCAATCCCGCTCTGCGGGATTTTGCCCTTCGGTAAAGCGACTAATGTGCAAAACACCAAACTAGAGTTTGCCGCGTCTGATAATCAGCGACAGCACCGCAATATCGGCCGGATTAACCCCGGTAATCCGTGCAGCCTGGCCGAGATTCTCCGGTTTTACTCGTGCCAGTTTTTCTCGGCTCTCATAGCGCAGGGCGGGGATCTGCCAATAGTCAACCCAATCCGGTATAACCACCCCCTCTTCACGCAATGCCCGCTCCGCCGCCTTGCGCTCACGTTCGATATAACCCTCGTACTTGACTCGGATCTCGATCTGCTCCACAACCGCCGCCGCCAGCTCTTTGTGATGATCCGGCAACTCATTGTAGTGCGCACCCGGACGTTTAAGCAATTTGAGTAAGTTTTCGCCGTTGACCCATTCGCCGCGCAACCGTTCTATCTCAGCCACCGCCGCCCGGTCAAATCTGACACTCTCATCCAGCCGCGCACTTTCAACCAGTCCCAGAGCAGTCGCTGCATCGTGCAGACGATAACGCGCATTATCTTGGCGCAGAATCAGGCGTCGTTCCGCCCGTGAGGTGAACATACGGTAAGGCTCATCGGTGCCCTTGGTAACCAGATCGTCGATCAGTACCCCGATATAGGCCTGCTGCCGGCTCAGCACCAGCGGTTCCCCGTCGGTCACCTTGAGTGCCGCGTTTACTCCTGCCATAAAGCCCTGCACCGCGGCCTCCTCATAACCGGTAGTTCCGTTCACCTGTCCCGCAAAATAGAGCGAGGCTATGCGCTTACACTCAAGCGTATGACGCAGCTCGCGCGCATCGATGGCGTCGTACTCGATCGCGTAGCCGTAGGCATCGATCTCGGCACTCTCAAGACCGGGCACACTCTGCACCATCCGCTGCTGAACTTCACGCGGTAGCGAGTTGGAGAGTCCGTTCGGATAAATCCAGTCGGTTTCCAAACCCTCAGGCTCTAAAAAGACATGGTGCTGCTCAACATCGCTGAATTTGACGATCTTATCCTCTATCGAGGGACAGTAGCGCACCCCGGCACCGCTGATCAGGCCGCCGTAGAGCGCACTGTCGGACAGGTGGTCACGGATGATCTGATGGGTGTGCGCCGTTGTGTGGGTCAGCCAGCACGGCAGTTGTGCTCCGGAAGCGGTAAGCCGCCTGAGAGCTTCAACATAGCCGATTCCTGCGCCGTGCGCATCATTCTTTGCGGTTTCCTGAGCGGAATTGTTCCACGTGGAACATTCCGGTTGTTCTGCGGCAACCCGTGAGTGCTGCTTAAACCCGGGCAACACAAAACGATCCAGCTTTTCGTTGTTGCGAGACTTCAAATGTTCCACGTGGAACATTCCGCTGTGCCATGAAAAGCGCGGCGGCGGATGATCGCCCACCTGAACGGCGGTCTTCTCCCAATCAATGCTGGCGGCCAACAGCCGCGGGGGAGTTCCGGTCTTGAGCCGAAAAAGCCTGAATCCTAACATTTCCAGCGACTCTGAAAGCAGATTGGCTGTGGGGCGACGGTCACCATCGCTGTGACTGATTTCATCACCGATATAGATACGTCCGCGCAAGGCGGTGCCGGTTGCAAGAACCACCGTTCTGCTGGTTATCAGCCCCGCAGCCGCACACCTCACACCTGTCGCACCGTCGCCATCCGTCACCACGGCTGTGCACTCATCCTCCAGCACATCCAGTCCCGACTGATCTTGAACCACGCAGGTCATACGTCTTGAGTAGGCTTTTTTATCGCATTGTATCCGTGTGGCTCTCACCGCCGGTCCGCGACTGGCATTCAACGTACGGTACTGAAGCCCACTGAAATCGGCGTTGCGTGGCATTTCGCCGCCAAGCACATCCAACTCATGCACCAGATGTGATTTTGCCAGGCCGCCGATTGAGGGATTGCAGGGCATCATTGCCAGCGAACGCAGACGGCTGGTAATCAGCAAGGCTCGGCAACCCAGGCGTGCCGCCGCCAAAGCGGCTTCAACCCCGGCGTGTCCACCACCGACTACCGTGACATCATAGCAGTTAATCAGTTCGTTCATTTAATCGAATCCATTGAAATACCTATATCATAACATCTGACCTAAGACAGAGAAATGAAAACCAGAAAATGTTTTTCCCGGCAGAGTTTTATTAACAGCTCAATCTTAAGGAGATGATTATTGGTAAATCAGTTGATTTCAGAATGCTCCTTTTATAACATGCTGTTGTATAAATCTTTATGTACATGACAAAACAACTCCGAATTGTCAATCTTGGTTTGTTAAATATTTATTAACGATTTATCAACAGGCTATTAACAGGCGGGCCCGGCTGGTTAAGCCGGGCCCCCAAAAAACATTTTAGATTGTCAATTTATTTACTTTTAATCCGGTTTTGTCTCGCCGGTCGGTGCTTCCGCCGCCTCAAAAGGTTCAGAGGGTTCCACCACATCCGCATCGAGAATCTCATCTGAATCCGTTTTCATCTGGTGATAGGTGCACACAAACACAGCCGGTATCAGCGGCATAGTCAGGAAAACACCCACGCCGCAGAGAATCGCGCCCAGTGACCCCGCCAGATTGGCAAGTACTCCCACCAAAACCGGCATTAACAAAGCACCCGAGAAGAGTTCATTAAAGACCCTCTTAATCGCATCAATCGCCTCCAGATCATCAAAGGCGATATACATTAAGGCAAACATCATCAACGGAAAACCGATCAAAGCCGCTATCTGCCCGATCACCGGTACCGCGCCGACAATCATCAAAATCACTGTGAAGATCACCACACAGAGCAGCGAGGGCACAAACTTCTGCGTTCCCTGGAACAGATCGCCGACAACCGGTTTTTCAAAATCGCCGCTGCGCAGCCGCTCAACAAGCCAGAGCAGACCGACGGCCAGCGGGCCGGATAGAACACCGCAGGTCAATCCTCCCAGCAGTGTGGCAACCAGTGTGCTCAGCAGCAGCAGTGCAAAATTGTTTTTATACAGATTCCAACCATCGGAAAAACATCTACCGAGATCAATCTCTCTACGCATAGAACACCCCTCACAAATAATTGTTTAATACATCTTCACAGGATTGAGAAATATTATCTCAACTCCTGTCACAAATTACAAGCCCTCAATTTGTATAAATCTAAACCAGGCACGGAGTTATTGCTGCGCTGTTTTGTTGGCGTAGCAAAATCGGGGTCGGGGTCGGAATCGGAAGA
>JAGYOL010000225.1 GCA_018399555.1 Kiritimatiellia bacterium
GACCATGTTCCGCATGGCAGGTGGGCGGGTATTCGGACTTTACACTCTTGAGGTCGGCAACGAGGGTAATTTGGACATACAGCTTGTTCCGCGCAGTCAGCGTGAAATCACGACAACCGAATTCGTCAATAAAATCAGACCTCTGGTGGCGAAGATTCAGGCGCAGGAGCCGGGTGCCAAACTGCCGGTCAAGCCCCGCCCGATCAAAGGTTTACGTAAGGTCGGAGAGCAGGATGTCGAGGTGAATGTCAAAGGCGGCGATATCATGGAGCTGTATGATTTCGCCGAGCGTCTGGCGGCGAAACTGAATACAACGCCTGGTATTTCGGGTGTGAATATATCAATGGATATGACCAAGCCGGAGTACCGTATTTTTGTGGATCGTGCTCGTGCTTCGGCGATGGGTATATCGGTCAAAAAGGTTGCCGAGGTCATGCGGGCTCAGGTTCATGGTCTGGTATCATCACAGTATGAAGAGGCCAACGAGTACTATCCTATCAGGGTGATTGTGCCTGAAATAAAATTGACCGGCAAAAGTGATCTGGAAAATCTGTTGATCGATTCCAGCAAGGGAGCTCCGGTGTATCTTCGAGATGTGGCTGATGTGCGTCGTGCGGTCGGACCGGTTGAGATATCGCGTGAGGACCAGGTTGCCAGAGTGATTGTGCGGGCGGACCCCAATAAAATCAGTGTCGGTGAGGCGTTGGCGCGTGCGGAACAGGCAGCTCGCGATTTAAATCCTCCCAAGGGGGTGGAGATTTCGATGGGCAGTGAGGCGCGTTTCATGGAGGAGAGCCGGCGTGTTGTCGGTTTGATCATCGGGTTTGCGGTGCTTTTTGCCTATGTGATTCTGGCGATTCAATATGAGTCATTCATACTTCCTTTTCTAATTATTCTCAATGTTCCGCTGGCGACGACTGGCAGCCTGCTGGCACTGGCGATTTTCGGTCTTTCTGTGAGTGTTACGGTTCAGATCGGATTGTTGGTGATGATGGGCGGTATAACTTCGCAAGGGGTTGTTCTGCTGGATATGGCGGAGCAGTATCGCCGCAGCGGGTTGATGCCTTTGGAGGCTATCCGTAAAGCGGCCCCCACCCGTGTGCGTCCCATTCTGATGACTCAGTTGACCACGGTGCTTGGACTTATTCCGCTGGCCCTTAATATGGGTGAAGAGGGTGGAATGCTGGTTTCCATGGCGGTGGCGGTTATTGGAGGATTGCTTTATTCGCTGTTGCTGACACTGCTGTTTCTGCCGTCAGCTTACGCGATGATTTTCAGAAAAACAATAAGGGAGGGTTAATCATGCCCTGGATAGACAAAGAGAAATGCGCCGGTTGCGGGATATGCCTTGATATTTGTCCCGCCGGAGCAATACAGATGCATGAACAGGTGGCTGCCATTGATGACAACATGTGTGTGCGGTGCGGCAAATGTCATGACGTTTGTCCCGTTGAGGCTGTACGTCATGATGGGGAACGGCTGCCCATGATGTTACGTGATAATCGAGACTACGTTATCCGGTTGCTGGGCTATTGTGACGGTGAAGATGAGCGCGAAAAACTGCTGGAAAGGCTTACGCGGCATTTCAGATTACAGCAGAAAACAGCACAGATTACTATCGATTGGATTGCATCCGAGAAAAATGCTTTGGCCGAGACAGCGCTCTGACAGGGCGATTGCCGCCGTTACACGATCACAGAATGTTGTGCTTCTTCATTTTCCGCCACAAAGTCGCAGGGTTGATGCCGAGTTGTGATGCGGTGTTTTTGCGATTACCAGCGCATTTTTGCAACGTCTCCAGAATGAGCTGACGTTCACTTTGCGGATCAAGTCTGCGCAGATTGATGAACCGCTCGGTTGGTGTTTCCGCTGCGGCGGGTTCCTTGTGTGGTTCAACGTTCAGCACATGCGGGGGCAGGCACTGTTCTCTGATCTCCCTGCCGTTGCACAGGACATAAGCTCTCTCGATAATGTTACGCAGTTCCCGGATGTTTCCGGGGAAATTGTAACGTATCAGATGTTCCATCGCATTGTCCGCAACACCTTGAATATCACGTCCGGTTTCAGCGTTGAGCACTTCGATGAAATGTTCCACCAGAAGCGGTATGTCCTCGGCACGCTCAGCCAGGGAGGGCAGCTCAAAATTAATGACATTGATTCGATAGAATAAATCTGCGCGGAAAGTGCCGTCCTCGACGCAGGCTGTCAGGTCGCGGTTGGTGGCGGTAATCAGGCGGATGTCGGTTTTGATAGAGCGTGTGGCTCCCAGCGGTTCAAACTCCCGTTCCTGCAGAACACGCAGAAGTTTGATTTGCATGGCTGGGGTGGTGTCGCCGATTTCATCAAGAAAGATGGTGCCGCCTTCAGCCAGCTCGAACCGTCCGGCTTTATCGCTGCGGGCATCGGTGAAGGCCCCTTTCTTGTAACCGAATAGCTCTGACTCCAGCAGATTGTCGGGTAAAGCGCCGCAGTTTATGGCGACAAAGGGTTTCTGCGATCTGCGACTGGCCTGGTGAATGGCGCGTGCCAGCAATTCCTTGCCGGTTCCGCTTTCACCCAGGATCACGACTGAGCTGTCGCTCTGGGCCACTGTGGGCAGGATATTGAATATTCGCTGCATCCTGGAATTGCGGCTTATCATATCCTGAAAGCTGTAGCTGTGGCGCAACTCACGGCGAAGGGTCTCCAACGGACGTATATCCCGGAACGAGACCACCATGCCTTCAATGTTGTGGCTGCCGTTGAGAAAAGGGGCCGCATTCAGCAACACCGGAATCTGCTTTCCCTCCGGGGTAATAATACGGGTGGCGACATCCCGGACCGCTTTGCCCTGGGTCATGACTCCTGACAGAATGTTACGACATTCGCAGATTTCGCAAAAGAAAAGATCGCCGAACAGTTTGCCGACCGCATGTTCCTCCGAAACTCCGAAAAGTTTCTGAGCCTGCAGATTGAAGGTGGTCACTCTCCATTCGTGGCTGATGGTGCAGACACCTTCCGAAAGAGAGTCGAGAATTTGTTTATACTGTTTGGATTGAATTGTGCTGTCCATCTTCAGAGGCTTTCCCCGCTTGTCGGTGGGTCACGGTTCGTCTTTTGTCAAATCCGAATTTATGGTTAACAAACTTAAATTTTATTATCTCAACTTCAGTAATGAAAAACAAGCAAGTTAAAATCCAATTATTTAAAACATGCCCCTTGACAGGTTTAATTTCAGACATACTGATCCGGACCGTATATTTGGCATAATTTCCGGAAAATTAATTGGCACATAGTTTAGGCGTGACACGAGAAGCGACATGGTGGATTCTTTGGGGTGAACATCAATCCCGAAAGGGATAAAAACCCAAGGAGCTTCCACCATG
>JAGYOL010000226.1 GCA_018399555.1 Kiritimatiellia bacterium
CTCACTGCCGACTGCTACTGCCAACTGCTACTGCTGACTGCTACTCTCCACCTTTGCGTCTTGGCGCCTTCTTTGTCAGGGCGTAGTTCTTTACGAAGACTGATGCGGGAAACTCCGTGTTAAATTCTCCCAACTTTAGAACTCTCGCACTTTCGCATGCTCCATGCCCTCTTTTAACCCCTTAAACCTTGAAACCATTAAACCATTAAACCATTAAACCTTCTCCCTCCCCATGCCCTCTGCCCCTGCTTAACCCGCTTATCGCGCTTATCGCGCTTATCGCGCTTATCGCGCTCTTTCCCCCTCTTCACTCTTCTCTCTTCTCTTCCACCTTATACACCAAGCCAGCTTTGCGGAAGCGCACATCCTGTCGATTCAACCACTCCGGCATATAATTTCTGACAGGCGACACAACATACAAGCGCCCCTCATCAATCATTTGCAGGCCATCAGTTGCCGTGAAATGCGCCCACGGTGAAACCAGTTTAAACCTACCCTCCGCTCCGTTTATCTGTCGCCGCGCCATAATCGGCGCGGCCGCGGTTGAGTCGGCATACAGCACATCATCTTCTGCCAACGCAGATTCGATCCAGTACGCGAAAAAATCCGCTGAATTCTCGCTCTGCTTCCATGGTTGAATCCAATACTTCCACTCGCTGCGACCCGGCAATGTTCTGGCTCGCACAACGTCACCCCAGCGTGCCTCAGCCCACACCGGCAACACATGCAACACCGTAAGATTAACACACAACCCAGCCGACAACAACAGTGCCGCACCTTTGACCGACCGAACACCGCTCTTTAAACTTTGCCAGCCGATAGCACTCCATACTGCCAGCAAACCAAGCACCGGCAACACAAAGGTCGCCTGGTCCGGCACAAAGTAACGTATCCAGAAAAGACCATGGATCATAGTCAGTGCCAGCAACGCCATGTGAAAGACTTTGTTATGACCGATTTTCCTCAGCATCCCCAACGGGGCCAACAGCCAGCACGGCGATGTTAGACTTAGTGCTGTCAAAGCCATGTTGACAGCAAACATCCGTAAATTAAAGTTGCGCATCCCCAGAACATGATCCTTATACCCATCGCCGAACAATACACTGGAAAACACCTCACTCAGCGCACTACCCTTCAACAGATCGGAGGCGGCCAACCACCAGATCAACCCGCTGCCGACAATCCAACAAATAACTGTCATTGCAAAATGCGATGCTCTTTTACGTAGATCACCGATGGTGTTTCCGACCAGAAAAAATGCGTACACCGGCAGAGCCAGCAAAGCAACATTATGTACCGCAAAGTGCAGACCGTTCACTGCGAACAGCATAATCAGCCACATCACCTGCCTGCTTTGTATAAAAAACCACAGCAGCAGAAGCTCGCCAAAAACAAACACTAGTGAAAGCGCATACACCTCGGTCATAGTTGCCATCCACCAGCCCATGTGTGCTAATCCCAGCGTACAGGACGCAAGCAAAGCCGCCGTCAGAGAATCGCCAACCTTAGCCATCAGCAAGAACAGCATCATTAGCGCCAGAGCCATGCACAGACCACTGAAAAGCGAGCAGGCATAAAGCTTCAAAGCAACCGGAAAAAGCGTGACAAACCCGCGCCCCAGAAAAATATACAGCGGATGCGCCCGTGCTATTCCTGAATGCCACACATAATCGCCCGCCAGCAGACGATACTGAAACTCTCCACTATCTTGCCAACTGACCCCACGCTGCGCAGTCAAAGCATAAAGAGCGAAGAACAAAATAAATATCCCGCCGGCACAAAGCCAATTTCTAGATGGCACACTAAGTTTCACAAGACGCTTTCCTTTTGGCAATCACAAAGTGCTTGCAAATTCGAGGGTAAAAGCAACCGGCCCAGCCCTTTTACACTCGCCATTGAGACCACTGTGGGCGCCGTAGCCTCGACGAAGGCGGCTGTGTGGTCTCAATAAACTACCGCACCCTCACACGGCTGCCGCCATCTTCAAGATCGCGTAGCAACACACTCCCGGCACCCAGAACCGACCATGCTCCCATTTTTTTCCCGGGTATCGTGCAACTGTTGCTACCCAGCAACGCTCCCTCACCAATTTCACACGCACCGGAAACCGATACTCCAGGACAGACCTGAGCGAAATCACCCAACATCACATCATGCCCCACTGATGAGTTGATATTCACAATAACACCTTGACCTATACAACTGCCGGTTGATATTGCGGCATTAACATTAATAAAACTGCCGTGGCCGACCGCCACATCTTTCGCTATCACAGCGGAGGGATCAATCACCGACAACGGCATCAGTCCCGCCCTGTCAAGAGCACTCATAACCCTTTTCCGATTTTCGTTATTCCCTATTGCGCAGATGTAACCACATCCGGCATGTTTCGCAATAACATCGTCAACACTCCCGATAAATCGAGCGATCGAAGCAACATCTGCACCCTTGCTCTGATCATCATCACAGAAGCCTATCACTTGAATTTCAGGACGGACTTGATTTATCCGGCTGATTATCCAGGCGACCTCTTTGCCGAATCCACCCGCCCCCGCAATAATAATTTTTTTCATACCTAAGCTCCATTTATTCAGCGTTCTTGTCTTTCTTCGGCATCGCATAATACAGAGAGAACAAGTCGTTTGTTAAAAGTGTGTCAAACTGATATACATCACTCAATTTCCGTAATACGCTCTCTCTGGTACGGTCGCTCAGAATCAATCCAGGTTCTTTTTCAAAACACTCCACCACTGAAATATGCGGATCCTTAACTCCCAGATGCCGTAACTTAAGTGGCTCACTTGCATCTATATTGTCCAGCATCAGCCAGAGCAGAAACTCCCTGTCAAAAATTTCCTTCTCCAAATTATCAGGATCACAAGGCGTATTCCCATGCACCGACGAAATCAGCAAACCGATATTATCTGAACATCCCTTTTTTTGATGCTCTTCTTTAATGCGTTCGATTGTCGCCCGCAGATCCCGTAAATCCTGTACATTGCGATCGTCATGATATGAATTTCCAAGATACTGCCGCATCCTTTCTGTAAAAAACAGACTGTATCCATTCTGCATTTCCGGCGGAATCGTTGCTTGCATATAGGAGATAATCTTTTTATCCCAATTGTTCTGCGACAAAACCCGAATCTTTTTCTGCAATGAAGTCGGCTTAGACGTGTTATACACCTCCTCCGGCAACTCGCCAAACAAAAATGCCGGCGTATACCATGTCTGCCACATCAACACATGCAGCATACCAT
>JAGYOL010000227.1 GCA_018399555.1 Kiritimatiellia bacterium
GAATACGGCTTTTTTTATCGAGCCGCATAGCGACTCGATTCCTTTTGCTTCTCGGTAATCTCCTCAAATTGCATGATTTTCCCTTAATTTGTTGGTCGCTACATCATGATTTAAAAGAGGTTATGAGAACTGTTATTGAGAAACGTGCATAAAAAACACGAATATGATGGATAGTAGTACAGAGGGCGAGGAATTTGTGAAAAGTGGAAAGTTGAGAGGTTCACTTTTCACTTTTCTCCCCGCCGGCACCGGTTTTCGGCCTGCCGCGCTTGAAAGGTTTCGCGACCACCTGCCCCTCCGGGCTCATCTCCTGACGTGATCTGCCGCAAGCCGCCAGAACCTTATCGGTTGTCTGGAAATGACATTTGGCCACTTTGAGCAGAATGTCGGCTTCGCCGCGCTTTTTAACCAGTTCAGCAGCATCGCTGCGCACCTGTTCGGATGCGCCTTTGTGCGGTTCGAAATCGAATGCTTTACCCAGCTTCTGCAAAGCATATAAAAAGGCTTCGCGCGCCAGTACCGAAGCGGCCGCAACAGCAATGTCGGATTCCGCCTTATGGCGCTGTTCAAGCTCAAGCTTGCGCCCGTTTTTCATCAGCGCTCGTTCAATCACATGTTTCGAACCGAACTGGTCAGCCACCGCACGCGGACACTCCGGCATCGTTTCGAGCATGTTCTCAATGCAACGTGCGTGTGCCCAGCCCAGCATCGTGTTGACATTGCGCATTTTTGCGTAGAGACGGTTGTAGCTTTCCGGGCCGATGGCCACGATTTTGAAGCGGTTGGGACCCAGCAGATCGCGCAGTTTGCGTCCGATGAAAAAGACCGCTTTGTCGGTCAACTGCTTGCAGTCACGCACCCCGATCTCATTCATTTTTTTGGCGAGCTGCGGATTCACATAAGCTGCACATGCCACAAGGGGCCCAAAATAGTCTCCCTTGCCGCTTTCATCAATGCCCATGTGCGGCGCGGTCAACTCCGGTTTCAATTGATCCTCGTAGCCTAGACCGGCAGAGTGCAGTATAAAAGGCTCAAGAAAAAATAGCACGAATTCCTCCGCGCCCTTGCCTTGAATCAGACATTTGCCGCTTTTATAGAGATTGACCACGCAGTTCTCCGCCTCGACCGCAATGATTGTGTGGGGCACTTGTTTGGGACGGTAGTTGCCGTCGGAGAGCATCAGCTTCAGTGCTTCCTGCTGCTCTTTGTTCAAAAGGTATGTGTATGAGTTTTTCGCTGCCATTGGTCGGAAAGTATCTCAAAAGGGTGACTGTGTGTCAAACCAGGCCTGATGCACTCTCTTTCACCGGGCGTATCCCCCGATTCCCAGAGGAAATTGATCGAGTTTACGGTAGGATCGACCGCGTTTTTTTTCGCGACAGTCATAAATGGCCAGACGCGTGATCTGCCACGTGCCGAATTCGATATCGGTATCGGCGTCGAGCTCGTCAATCAGATTACGGTTTTTAACACCGCCACGGAAGGTTCCGAGAATAATGTGCGGACGAAACTCCTGAGTCGGTTTTGTAAAACCGAACTGTTCAATACGTCGCCAGGCGCGGTCATAAATTTCAAACATCTCTTCCACAGGATCGACTGCCGCCCATACGCTGTGTGGAAAACGTTTGCTACCGAAAAAACCGAAGCCGTAAACATGCACCGGGAATGGCTTTGCCTCGGCGCAAAGGCCGGTAAAAGCCTCTGAGAGGTGCGGCAGAAAGGCGGTGGCTGTTTCACCTACAGTTACAATTGGAAACTGAAGCTGATCACGTTCCGCCCAGCGGGCTTTGACCGCCGCATCCGCATGACGCTCAATCGCCGATGCCAATCTTCGTTTTGTTTCATCAGGTATGGTGATGGCTAAAGAGATATTCATAGTGGGATATCTATCATAAAGGTTGTGCCCTCTGCCGGAGTTGAGGTGAAAGCCACCCTGCCCTTCAGATAGCGTTCGCCCAGCAGTTTGATGCTGTATGTGCCGGTGCCGCGTCCGCTGCCCTTGGTTGTAAATGAGCGGCTGAACACCTGCTGCTGCACTTCAAGTGTCATACACTGCGGATTGTTAACCCGGAAGCGGATCGTGTTGTTGTCTGGAAGCTCACAGCCAACAGCAACAACTTCGTTTTCCGCGGCGGCTTCCAGCGCGTTTTTCAGCATGTTGCCGATGACCCTTCCAAGCTGGGTGCGGTCACTGCGGAACTCCGTGCTGCAGGAGTTCTGCGTCAGCACAATGTTTTTGCCGCTGGCACATTCGTAGTGAGAATAAAGCGCAATGATCTCATTCAAAATCCGCTCGGAGTGCAGCTGTTCGATTCTGATGTGCAGATGACCATCCTCTGCCGCCAGTAAATCCTGCTGAGAACCGATCTCGTTGGCAAGCATCTGGATACCGTCATAGATTATGCCGGCAGTTCTGCCCGCCTTCTCGGTGTCGGGGTTTTTGGCCAGCATATTTGCACTCATCACCAGTACTTGCAGGGTGTTGTTAACATCATGGAAAAAAATACGCTCAAGCACCTTCCGGCGTTTTTCGTCACTTATATCAACAATGGTAAAGAAAACAAAAGTTTCATCACTATAAAAGTAGGGTGCCGATGTGACCCGGAAATCATAGGCGGTCTCATTATTTTCCGCCAATATCCGGCACTCCTGCACATCGTGCGATCCGTCCAGAGCGTTGAGGATGGCATTGATCGCGCCGCAGTTATGACAGAAATCCGTGGTGCCGCAGCCTCCCTCTGACGCACGGGCGTGAATGCAGTTGAAAAGCTCTCCCTGGCGCATACCGAGCAGGCTTTGCTGAGGCAGTTGATTAAAGATCGAGCGCGCTTTCTGATTGGCGAAAACAATCTGGCGCTGTTCGTTGAGGATCAGGATCATCTCAGGAATCAAGTCGAGATGCTGATGAATCAGGGGCGCGTTGCAGAAAGCAGCGTTCTGCCTTTCCACTTCCTGCCCGCTGAGTCGTTCGGCGGGGGCAAAACAGCTCTCTTGGGTCTCTTGAGTTGCTGATATCATAACTTTCTTGAGATATTAACTCAAAAAGGATGGTGTGTCAATCGCGGCTGCACTGCAGGATTTTTCGCTGTACCCCTTTCCGAAGGAAGTTAAAGGCGATCTCTTTACACAATTTAATTTTTTTGACACGCTTAGTCGCTATAATTTTAGTTTCTGTCGTAAAAAACCAGAATTTACGCTAGGGGTCGTAGCTAAATATTTGTACATTTGTGCAA
>JAGYOL010000228.1 GCA_018399555.1 Kiritimatiellia bacterium
TGTGCGACTTAAGAACTTTAGAACTTCAGAACTTCAGAACTTTAGAACTTAAGAACTTTAGAACTAATGAAATTTATACACGACGATTATCTCTTACAGAATAAATTCGCAAAAGCGCTTTATCATGATTACGCGGCAGAGATGCCGATTATCGATTATCACTGTCATCTTCCTCCAGTGGAAGTTGCGGAGGATAAAAAGTGGGAAAACATGACCCAGGTATGGCTGGCTGGCGATCACTACAAGTGGCGCGCTATGCGCTCTAACGGTATTGCTGAGCGTTACATCACGGGCGACGCCGATGATCGCGAAAAGTTCCAGCAGTTCGCCGCTACCATGCCATATCTGCTGCGCAATCCGCTTTACGACTGGTCACATCTCGAATTGAAACGCTATTTCGGGATCGATGAGTTGCTCTCACCCGCGACCTCCACGAAAATCTGGGAAATAACTCGCGGACAACTGGCTGGCAGTGAGTTCAGCGCTCGTGCCCTGATGCGACGCAGTAATGTCAAGCTGGTATGCACCACCGATGATCCCGTCGATACCCTCGAACACCATACCGCAGTCGCGCAAAGCGGTTTTGATGTGCGCATGCTGCCCACCTGGCGCCCGGATAAGGTGTTAGCCGTTGATCGCTGTGATCTTTGGAATGAGTGGGTTGACCGCCTCTCCGCTGCTGCGGAGATCGAGGTTGATTCCTGGGATGCACTGCTGGAGGCGCTGCAGCACCGTCATGACTTTTTTGACGAGTGCGGCTGCTGCGTCTCCGATTACGGTCTTCACTCTGTTTATGCCGCCGTTTATCGGGAAAAAGCTGTACGGAAAATCTTTGCTAAAGTCCGTGGTGCAGAGCCGCTGAGTGCGGATGAGATATCGCAGCTTCGCTCAGCTCTGCTTTATGAGTGCATTGCAATGGATGCCCGTTCGGATTGGAGCGTGCAGATTCACTATGGCGCCATGCGCAATAACAATACGAAAATGTTCGACAGCTTGGGGCCCGACAGCGGTTTCGACAGCATCGGCGACTGCAATGCGGCACAGGATCTGGCAAGTCTCTTTAACCGGCTGGAGAGCAATGACCTGCTGCCGCGTGTAATAGTCTATAATCTGAACCCGCGTGATAACGAGATGCTCGCGACTATGCTGGGGAACTTCCAGCGGGCCCCGGAAGCGGGCCGCATGCAGTTCGGCAGCGGCTGGTGGTTTAACGACCAGCGCGACGGTATGTTGCGTCAGATGGAGGCACTCTCACAACTCGGTCTGCTCAGCCGATTTGTGGGTATGTTAACCGACAGTCGTTCGTTTCTCAGCTACACGCGGCATGAGTATTTCCGCCGTATTCTCTGCAATATGCTCGGAACCGATATCTCGGAAGGTCGCATTCCCGATGATATCGAGTGGGTCGGTGAGATTGTGAAGGACATCTGTTACCGCAATGCGGTGCGTTACTTCGGTTTCGATTTTGACAATGTGTAACCACGAAAAATACGAAAAGTGCGAAATAAATTCCTGAAAAACAGTTGAAAAAATCCTGACCCCATCCTGTAACATTATTGAAGAATACAATGGGTGTATTCAGTGATTTCCGTAGTTGAATTGTTTTAATGCTGCCTTTATTTGCGTTTTATGGATTATCTACCATTATTCATTTTTATTTTCGCCTACGCCTGTTTCATCTGGCGTGATTACAGTAAACCCTGGGTGGCACTTGCCGCTTCTGTTATTTTGGTCGGTTTGTACAGCTCAGGTTTACTGCGGTCGGCTGACGCACCGGACAAGCAGCTTTTATTTCTGTTCACTCGGGTTATCAACTGGAATGTGCTGGCTCTTATGACCGGCATGATGGTGCTCTCCGCTATTCTGGAGGAATCGCATATACCGGATGTGTTGGCGGAAAAGATGATTGAACGCTCCAGTACGGCCCGTATGGCACTTCTCTGGGTGGTGATGCTCACCGGACTTTTCTCCATTGTGCTTTGCAATGTCAGCTGCGTTCTGCTGGTTGCCCCGGTGGCACTCAGCCTGACCCGCAAGCTGAATATGAGCCCGGTACGCCCCCTGATCTGCCTGGCGATAGCCTCGAATCTTCAGGGAGTCGCCACTCTGATCGGTGACCCTCCCAGTATGCTGATGGCGAGTCACATGAAGCTGACCTTTAACAACTTTTTTGTTTATCAGGGCAAACCCGGTATCTTCTGGGTCGTACAGGTCGGTGCGGTTGCATCCATGTTTGTCGTCTATTATGTGTTGCGCCCGTTCTCGATGCGGATTGACGTCCAGGACAAAGCCCGTCCGCGTTCCTGGGTGCCCGCCGTCATGATCGGGGTTCTGGTTGTTATCCTGGCGTGCGCCAGCTCGGTTGACAAGAACTTCACCTGGTTTGCCGGAACTGTCGGCATCCTGACCGCCGCCGCAGCTTCAATCTGGTATGTGAAATTCGCGCAGTGGGGCGATTGGCACCGGCTGTTGCGCTCAATCGACTGGGAAACCCTGATATTTCTGACCGGTATGTTTATTATGGTGCAGTCGCTCTCTGATTCCGGCTGGCTGCAACGCGTGGCCGACAGCATTGCGGCGGTTGCCTCCGGTCACATGTTTCTGGCTTTTGTTCTGATTGTAGCGGTTTCCGTGCTGATCTCAGGAGTAGTGGATAATGTGCCTTTTCTGGTGGCTATGATTCCAGTGGCGGATAGTGTGGCACGCGGTTTTTCCCCGACCGGCGGAGCGGAAAAAGTTCCTTTGATGATGTTCGGTCTCTTGGCCGGAGCCTGTCTGGGCGGGAATATCACACCGGTCGGCGCGGCTGCCAATGTGGTAGCGATGGGTATTCTGAAGAAGGAGGGCCATCCGGTCTCTTTCTGGCAGTTTGTGCGGATCGGACTGCCCTTCACCGTGGCGGCAGTGCTGGCGGGATGTACGTTGATCTGGTTGATCTGGAGCTGAAAAGAACTGTAAGTTGTAAACGGTAAATTGTAAATTGTCTTTTTTTCCGGCGCAGTCGACAGAGGTCGACTGGAGGCGGGAGTAGTCGATTGAAGTCGAAGAACAAAAGGGGGCGAATCAAATGAAGCAATCAAGAAGATCATGGTTGAAGCGATCATCGGCTGTCGGAGCCGGATTGCTTTTTTTGCCGTCGCGTGTTTTCGGGGCCAATGCACGCATCAATGTGGCGGTGATAGGTGTCGGCGGCAGGGGACGCAGTGCTGTCTCGATTTTGAA
>JAGYOL010000229.1 GCA_018399555.1 Kiritimatiellia bacterium
CAGCTCCAACGGACTCGACTGGGTACGTCCTGATCTGGATATTGTGCCAGGCACAAACCAGGTTCTGCCACCCGATCTCACACCCGATTCCTGGACAGTCGTTCCCGACTGGGAAACGGGTGATCCGCTGCAGCGCTACAAGATGTACATGCATCCGCCGGGGTCAGGCGGCGCGATCTGTATGACCTCGGCGGACGGCTTGTACTGGCTCAACCGTGTTACAGCAACCCCCTCCGGCGACCGCAGCACAATGTTCTACAACCCGTTCCGGCGAAAGTGGATTTACAGTCTGCGTTCCGGTTGGCGCGGACGCTCGCGTGATTATCGCGAAGCCTCCAACTTTCTGCGGGGTGCACAATGGGAGTCATCCGAGGCGGTACGCTGGCTGGCAGTTGATGAAAATGATCCGGTTGATCCTGTGCTTCAGAACACCCCGCAGCTTTACAACTTTGACGCAGTGGCTTATGAAAGTATTATGCTGGGGGCATTTGAAATTCACCACGGCCCTCCGAATCAGGAGTGCGCACAGGCGGGACTTCCAAAAATTACTGAGCTGATGTTCGCCTACAGCCGTGACGGCTTTCACTGGTCGCGACCGGACCGCCGTCCGTACATACGCGCCGAGCGTTGGGGCAGCGGCACATGGGACACCGGTTATGTGCAGTCGCTGGGCAACATCTGCACAATTCAGGACGACAAACTCTGGTTTTACTACAGCGCTTTTCAAGGCGACACCAACCGGCTCAGTTCCAACTGGTTGCAGAACGGCATGTATGACAAAGGCGCAACAGGCGTAGCTTTCTTAAGACGTGACGGCTTCGCGGCTATGACTGCGGATTCTGTCGGCGGTGAGCTGCTGACACGTCCGCTGCTGTTCAGCGGTTCGTATCTTTTTGTTAACGTTGAGTGTCCGCAAGGCCTGCTGAAGGTTGAGATACTTGATGCCGCGAACGGGCAGTCGATCCCCGGCTACACGCTGGCGGATTGTCTCCCTGTATCCGCCGACAGCACACTGCGGGAAGTTCTGTGGCAATCGAAATCAGCACTGAACGAACTGCGCGGCAAAGCGGTGCGCTTCCGCTTCACCCTGAGTAACGGCGCCCTCTACGCATTCTGGGTCAGCCGGGATGAGAGCGGACGCAGTGACGGCTATGTGGCCGGCGGCGGACCTGGTTACACCGGTATGCGCGATACCGTGGGAAGAAAGAAGAGTGAAGAGTGAAGAGAATTTAATTAACAACCAGGAAAGGACAAACTGAAAAATGAGCTCCAAAAAGATGAACAACACCGGCAGCAGCGCAGCACTGATCGCAGGCGCGGCACTTATAATTCTGGCGCAGGGGGTATTTGGCCAAAGCACACCCTTCGACGACATCCCGGAAGATTTATTGAAAGGGTTTAAACACCCCCCTGTTATTTTCAATCCGGGGCCAGAGTACGGTCCTGACAAGCGCAATTACCAGGGCATTCCAACCATTGAGCGGGCCCCTAACGGACGCCTCTGGGCGGCCTGGTATGCCGGTAAGGTATGGGAAGACAAGTATAACTATCTGCTGGTGGCTACCAGCGGCGATGATGGCAGGACCTGGAGTGATGTTCAGTTCGTGGTCGATCCGGACGGCGATGATGACCGCCGCGCATCCGATCCATGTTTCTGGCTCGATCCAAACGGAAAAATGTGGCTTTTCTGGTGGATGAACGGCGCCGGTCAGCATGTAACCATGTCTATCACCACCGAAAATCCGAACGATGCGAAACCGAAATGGAGCGAACCGCGTCCGCTCTTTCCCGGCGTTATGATCAACAAACCGCTGGTGCTGAAGAACGGCGACTGGCTCATGCCGAATGCGATCTGGAAGCGCGACTACGGCACCGCCGTCATGATCTCCAAAGATCAGGGAGCGAGCTTCTCCTTTCTCGGTTCCGCAAACCTGCCGAAAGAACGGCGCAACTGCGATGAACACATGCTGGTGGAACGCAAGGACGGCTCTTTGATGATGCTGATCCGCACTGCCGGACATGGCATCGCCCGCTCGATCTCGACCGACGGCGGCAAAACCTGGGGCAAAGTCGAAGATTATCTGGCGCAAACCACCTCACGTTTCTATATCCGTCGTCTGCTGTCGGGCAATCTGTTGCTGGTCAAGCACGGCGGCATTAATGAGCGCGCCGGTCGCAGCCATCTGACCGCCTACCTCTCGGAGGACGACGGAGAAAGCTGGATCGGCGGACTGCTGCTTGACGAACGCGGCAGCGTATCCTATCCCGACGGAACCCAGGCACCGGACGGTACGATCTATGTTATCTATGACTGGGAACGCGCACGCGACAAAAACATTCTGATGACCACCTTCCGCGAGGAGGATGTTCGTCGCGGCGAATACTCACCCGCCGGTCGTCAGCGTGTGCTGATCAACTTCGCAACCGGCAAGAACCCGCGTCTGGCAAAAATGGAACAAGAGCGCAACAAGAAGCTGGCATTGAAAGACAATGCCGATGCCGCTCCGTTGATCACTGCTCCGCGTGCGAAACTTGACGTGCAGTCGGGTGAGAGCGCGCAGCTGAAGAGCAATGCGCTGATTTTCAACAACCGCAGCTACAGCTTCGCAAAGATTCCCGCGCCGTTGAATGACAGATTTTTTATCCGCGGTTCACTGGACAAAGGCGCATCCGCCAAATGTATTGAACCGGGGGTTGTATATGTGCTGACACCGGTAGCGGAGCGCAACAGCGACAGCATCGAAAAAACACTGCTGGAGCAGGGATTTGTTAAAGCCGCCGTTGCTGAATTCCCGTTATGGGGCGCAGGCGCAGCGAATGTCTGTTCGGTTTATCAGAAAAAACTAAAAGCCGGTGATACACTCAGCCTCGGCAAATGGGGTGTGATCGTTTACTGAAGAAAGGTTATAGAGAAGAGGAGATAGTTATGAAAAGTGTATTATGTGTCAGACATACCAAAACCTTCGCAACGGCAAGATTGTTTGCAACGCGACTGGCGGCAGCGGTTCTCTGCGGCGCAGCCCTGACGGCTGCGCCGGGTGTTGAAGCTGCTGACAATGTTCTCAGTTTCGATGATCGAGGCGAGCGTGTCGCCACCACCGGACGAGCCCCAGGTTCAGATTTCACGATCGAGGCCTGGTTCAAACTCTCGGCATACACAAGTGAGAACCAGATATTCTCACAATATCAGGGAGGGCACAACGGACGTCTGATT
>JAGYOL010000023.1 GCA_018399555.1 Kiritimatiellia bacterium
CTCCCGCGCCGCCTAAGCAGACGGCCCGGAGGACCGTCCTACGTTTCTTCTGCTGCTCCGCACAGCAGGCTTGATCTGAGCGCAGTCTCAGATTGGGCCTAGTAACTTATAGCTCAGAAGCTGTAACAAAAAAACAAGAAGTTTAAGCAGCAATTTGAGCTGGTGGCTGGTAGCTGGTGGAAAATGCAGTAGAGCAAACTACAAGCTGGGTTGTGGGTACAGCCCGCGCTAAACGTACGGAAAACTACTAAAAGATAGATGCGAAGTCAAGCCGGGCTTTTCGGAGTGTTGGGCGATGAAATAACCCTGTGCTCTGTTTCACAATTTAAAAGTTAGTGTTGCTTAGCGGGGCACTTTGTCTTACTATAAGCTGAAATTAAAAGTTTAACAACCAGCGGGGAGTATATGAGCCGTTTTTTCGCACTGTTTGTTCTGTTGTGTCCGCTTATTTTCAGCGGCTGTTTCAGACATAGGGAGGCACCTCACAGGCCGGTGAGTGCCGACTCTGTCAGGACAGCCCTGGCCTTGAAAGATTCGGTTGAGCGTGTTGTGCTGACCGACGTTGAAATCGGCGATCTGCCCGCAGAGCTGGCCGGCATGCCGGAACTCACCACTCTGTTGCTGCGCGGGGCTGCTGTCGGTGACATGGGTGTCCTGCCTTCAATTGCCGGTTTGCGGACGTTGGATATATCCGCCACTTCAAACGGCATGCTGCCGTCGGCAGTTACAGCGTGTAACGGATTGAAGCGGCTCTACTGTGCTGACAATGAAATGAAGCAGCTAAGTGCCGATATCGGACGGCTTACACAGCTTGAGTATCTCAATCTTGACCGCAATGAACTCGCTGTGTTGCCGGAAGAGATCGGCGCCTGTGTCGGAATGCGCTGGCTGCGTCTTAACAGCAACAAACTGGAGGTTCTGCCAGACGGCATCGCTGCTATGAGCCAGCTGCAGCGCATCTATCTCAAGAACAACCGTTTTAACGCGGTTCCCGAGGTGCTCAGGAATCTGACGCTGCTTGAGGACATAGATCTGAGCGGCAATCCTGTGACCGAGCTGCCCGGCTGGCTTTTCGAGCTGCCCCGTTTGCGTCAGCTCAACCTGGACAACTGCAGGATCGCTGCTCTGCCGCCTGATCTCAAGGTCCCCGAAGGGTTGCAGGTGCTTTCGCTGACGCGCTGTACTCTTTCCTCGGAGGATAAGAAGCGCCTGCGTAAGCTGTTCAGCGGAGTACATATCGCCTTTTGAGTTGTAAAGCCTCTCTTTTTATAATAATCTTTTGAAGTTTCACTGTTGCAACTAACTACGGCATTGTGAAAAGCGATGTCAGGGAAAGGAAATAACGATGGCTAGAAATGTTACTATATTTACTGGACAATGGGCTGACTTGCCGTTTGCCAAGGTGTGTGAGATGATGAGCGAGTTCGGTTATGACGGACTTGAACTCTGTTGTTGGGGGGATCATCTTGATTTGGACAAAGCATCCCGCAGCAAGAGTTACTGTGATGACAAACGTGAGGTTCTTGAGGAGAACGGTCTGGGGTGCTGGGCTATTTCAAATCATCTCTCCGGTCAGTTGGTCTGTGATCCGATTGATGAGCGGCACTATGCCTTTGCTCCGGCTGAGTGCAAAGGAGATTCTAAAAAGACCAGAAAATGGGCGATCAGCATGCAGAAAAAGGCTGCGAAAGCCGCTAAGAACATGGGCGTGAGTGTTGTCAACGGCTTCACCGGCTCTCCTGTCTGGCACCTGCTTTACTCATTTCCTCCCTGTCTGCCGGGGCAGATTGATGCCGGTTACAAGGAGTTCGCTAAAACCTGGAAGCCGATTCTTGATTATTATGCCGAGCAGGGTATTCGTTTCGCGCTGGAGGTTCATCCGACTGAAATAGCATTTGATATCGCTTCCGCTCAGCGTGCGATCGACGCACTGGATGGTCATCCGGCGTTTGGTTTCAACTATGATCCCTCACATCTGGGTTATCAGGGCGTTGATTATGTTAAATTTATACGTACTTTCCCTGAGCGTATCTTTCATGTTCACATGAAGGATGCCTGGTGGGGTCATGGTGACGGTAGTGTCGGTGTTTTCGGGGGCCACACCGAATTCGCCGATCCGCGCCGCTACTGGGATTTCCGCTCACTTGGGCACGGCGATATCAATTTCGAAGAGGTGATCGTCGCTTTGAACGACATTGGTTACAGCGGGCCGCTTTCGGTTGAGTGGGAAGATTCCCGCATGGATCGCTGTCATGGAGCTCAGGAGTCATGCGACTTTGTGCGTTGTGTGGATTTCGCACCGAGCAATATCGCCTTTGACGCTCAGTTTGATCGTTAGCGGTGATGCGCTTGGATGCGCTTTTAAGGGGCGCCTGAGCGGGCGTCTCTTTTTTTAGATATCCTCGGGGGGTTGATTCCCCGTATTCAGTGACAGGAGATTGAGTATGATGAAAGCAGTCAAGTCAGGTCTGGCGCTTGCCGGAGTCGCGGTTGTTTTATCCGGTTGCGGTAGAGAGGGGGCGGATGAAGGTAAAATCAGGCTGAGCTACAGCGTCTTTTTCCCTCCGACCCATGTGCAATGCAAACTCTCCGAAGAGTGGGCCGCTGAGATCGAACGGCGCACTGCCGGACGGGTTGAGATCACGGTCTTCTCCGGCGGCTCGCTGACCAAAGCTCCGCAGTGCTATCAGGGAGTTGTGGATGGAGTCTCCGACCTCGGGCAGAGCGCCTTCGCTTACAGCCGCGGGCGTTTTCCTTTGATCGAGGGAGTTGATCTGCCACTGGGTTATCCCGATGGTATCGCCGCAACCAGAATCGTGAACGCCGCCATTAAAAAGTTTGCTCCGGCGGAGATTCAGGATACCCGGATTATGTATGTTCATGCTCACGGTCCGGGCGTGCTGGCCACTAAAAAGCCGGTTAAATCGCTTGATGACTTGAAGGGGCTCAAAGTGCGTGCCACCGGATTTTCAACCAAGGTGGTTGAGGCTCTGGGCGGCTCTCCGGTGAGTATGTCGCAGGGCGAGGCTTATGAGGCTCTGCAGAAGGGCGTGGTGGAAGCCACCATGTGTCCGGTAGAAACATTAAAAGGTTGGAAGCAGGCCGAAGTCATTGACTACGTCACTGACTCCCAGTGCATCGGATACACCACCGCCTTTTTTGTGACTATGAACAAAGAGAGATGGGAGTCGCTGCCTGCGGATATCAGAGAGATAATCACTGCGGTCAACGAGGAGTGGGTCGAGAAACATGGCAAGGCCTGGCTGGATGCCGACATCGAAGGACGCGCCTACACCCTTGCGCAGGGGCGTGAATTCATCACGCTGCCGGAAAGCGAACGCAAACGCTGGGTTGATTCAGTGGCACCGTTGATCGATGATTTTGTGGCCGGAGCCGCCGGTAAAAATATTCCGGCACAGGATTTTGTCAAAATGCTCAGGCAGGGAATTGAAAGCTACAGAGCGCAATAACCGGACCTCCGCTGATGCAAGATGACTCACACCGTAAAGATTCAGGATCACTCAACCTCTTTTGGAGCACGGTTGTCGTGCTGATCAGGTTGATGACGGTTGTCTCATGCTCGGCTGTGGTCTGCATGATTTTTATTACCTGCGGCGACATAGTGCTGCGGCTCTGCCGGATTTCTGTCAACGGTGCATACGATATAATCAAAATCTGCGGGGCAATCAGTGTGGCCTGTGCAGTACCGCTGACCACTGCGATGAAGGGGCATGTGGCAATTGAGTATTTTTTTCACAAGCTTAATCGTCGGGGGCGCATCATTGTTGATTCCATCATGCGTTTGTGCATGATGGTCGGTTTCAGTATCGCGGCATGGGCCTGTTACAGTTATGGAGCTGCTTTTTTAAAGAATCGTGAGGTAACCGATACAATTGAGATGCCTGTTTTCTGGGTGCCTTGGATGATGGCGTTCGCCTTTGCGGTGACGGTGCTGGTTATTCTCTTTCATCTGATCTTTCCGGGCAGGGAGCTGGTACGCCAATGAATTATCTGCAGTTAGGCGTGCTGGGTTGTGTTTTAATGCTTCTATTGCTGTTCGGCAGCATGCCGGTGGCATTTGCCATGGGGATGATCGGTGTCTGCGGGTATGCGCTCGCGGTTTCCGGACGGGCGGCCACAGCTGTTCTGACCGCCGACATGTATGAGACCTTCACCAGCTACACTCTGACGGTGATACCGCTTTTTGTGTTTATGGGACAGGTCTCTTTTCATGCCGGAATCAGCGGACGGCTTTTCGCCGCCGCCAACAGCTGGCTCTCTTCATTGCGCGGCGGGTTGGCCATGGCGACGGTCGGTGCTTGCGCCGCCTTCGGAGCGATCTGCGGTTCAGGTCCCGCGACGGCCGCAACCATGTCGGCAGTGGCACTACCGGAGATGAAAAAGTTTAAATACAGTGATGCCCTCGCCGGGGGAACGGTTGCAGCCGGCGGCGGCCTGGGTATGCTGATACCGCCGAGTGTGGTCTTTATCGTTTACGGTGTTCTGACGGAACAGTCGATCGGCAAACTGTTTATAGCCGGTATTCTGCCCGGCATTCTGACAGCGCTGGCTTTCTGCCTGGTGATCGCACTGCAGTGCACCCTCAATCCCAAGCTGGCACCGCCGGTTGCACGAGTCTCTTTCAGAAATAAGCTCAAGGCACTGTTCGGCGTTATCGAAACCCTTGTTCTCTTTGCCTTTGTAATGGGAGGTATCTTCGCCGGCTGGTTTACCCCTACCGAGGGTGCCGCAGTCGGGGCGGCTGGCTCGGTGGTCATAGCTTTATGCGGCGGCAACTGTTCATGGACGATGCTTTACAAGTCGGCGCAGGAAACTATTCGCACTTCATGTATGGTTATGGTAATAGTGGCCGGAGCAACCATGTTCGGCCATTTTCTAGCCATAACCAATATACCGACATCTTTTGCCTCCTGGTTGGCCGCTCTGCCGGTTGCACCCTGGATTGTGATTGTGATGATTTTGTTTTTCTATCTGCTGGCCGGCTGTTTTGTGGATGCGCTCGCTCTGATTCTTCTGACTATCCCGATCTTTTATCCAGTGGTAACTGAAAAACTGGGGTATGATCCGATCTGGTTCGGTGTTATGATAGTTATGGTAACACAGATGGGGGTCATCACTCCGCCGGTTGGTGTTAATGCCTATGTTGTCAGCGGTATCGATCGGGGTATCTCACTGCAGACAGTCTTCCGGGGGGCACTGCCTTTCCTGGGCGCGTTGCTGGGTGTAAGCGTGCTGCTGATGTGTTTTCCGGAGATCGCCACATGGCTGCCTTCGATGGTCAAGTAGGTGAAACTGCCGATCTGGATGATCGGTTTTTCAGGTTAAGTCAAGTGAGTGAGGCAGGATCACCTGCCGGAGAATGATTATGAAAATTAGAGTTCTTACCTTGCTGCTTTTTCTGAGTTATGTTCTGTCCGCCGCCGCAGCGGCGGGAAGTCTGCCTGCGGTTGCGCTCGATGCCGATGATCTGGTTGATGAGTGGCGTGATTTCGTTGAGGGGCGCCGCAGTGCTGCAAAACTGGTGCGGGGCAACTCCGAATCCGCACCGCTTCCGATCCTGAAAAACAGGGCGGTTCTGCTGCCGGTTGAGTTTAAAGAGACCTATCTTGAGAGAATGTGCTGGGATATACCGGTCAAGATTGACATGACTGCCGCCAGGGGCATCTCTTTTGATTTCTATTGTGCCGACATCTCCTGTTTCTCGGGTTTCAGCTTCTATCTGCGTGCCGACGGACGCTGGTTGCATGGTAAATTCGCTCCGGAACAGGCCGGACGCTGGTGCCGGATCAGAATGCTCAAGCAGGCCCTCAAAGAGGATTCATCAACCTCCAGATTGCGCGGCTGCCGGCAGGTTGATTGTATTCGCATCTCCGGCTGGCGCCTCAAGGATCAGGATACAACCTGTGCATTGGCAAATCTGGGTGTCATAACAGTGGAATCCGATCTGCTCATCGTTCGCGGAGTTTCATCGGCGCAGAGTGACGGCAAGCAAGGGGAGTTTACCCGTTATGCCCGGAATCTGGAAAAAACACTCGCCGCTCTGAATCTCGACTGTGTGAGTGTCGACGATCATGAACTTGATGCGCAGCATCTGCAGAAGGCCAGGATTGTGATCTTTGCATACAGCACTCTGCTGCCACCCAATGTGATGCCGCTGCTTGAAAATTTTGTGAAGCAGGGGGGCAGAATCATCAGCTTCTACAATGCGCCGGACGGCCTGAGCTCTTTGCTCGGAGTGCGGCAGGGTGCGTGGGTCAAGGATGAAAACGGCAATTTCTCAGGCTTTGCCAGGGTGGGGGAGGGCTTGCCGCACCAACCCGGGTTCACACCGCAGGCATCCTGGAATGCTCATGAGTTCACCCCCGATTCGGAGGGTGGCAGACCTGGTAGAGTTGTGGCGGTCTGGCGTGACAGTCGGGGTGAGGATACCGACCATCCCGCGATTACAGTCACTGATACCGGAGCTATGTTCGGCCACGTCTGGTTGGCTGAAGATCAGCGGAGCGGCGGCGAACTGCTGCTGAGTGTGATCGGGGCGCTGGCACCGGCGGTGCTCGAGAAGCAGGCGCGGCAATCATTTGCAGAGATCGGACGGTTTGATGATTGTTCCGACTTCGAGGCTTTTAAAGCATTTTTCGAAAAACAGCAGCCGGGGCCGGACAGCCGCGATCTGTTCCGGCAGACCGAACGGAGCCGCGCACAGGCAGGTGAGGCACTGGAGCAGGACCGCTGGTTTGAAAGCACGCAGGCCGCCCGTGCCGCGGCGGAACTGGCGGTCAGGAGTCGGTGCAGCCTCTTTGATTCGATTGCCGGTGAACATCGCGCATTCTGGTGTCACAGTGCCTTCGGTCTGAGAAACCGCGACTGGGATGAGTCGATCAGGTTTCTGAAACAACATGGTTTTAATGTCATTATCCCGAATATGTCATGGGGTGCCACCGCCTTTTATCCCTCTGAAGTATTACCGGTGCATTCGGATGTCGCTAAGCGCGGCGATCAGATCAAGGCTTGTCTGGCGGCTTGTCGCAAGTATGGTGTCGAGTGTCATATCTGGAAGGTCTGCTGGAAAACCGGACATCACGCCACTGCGGATGTGACCGACAGACTGCATGCCCAGGGACGTCTGCAAGTCGATAAGAACGGTGGGCAGGAACAGCTGTGGCTCTGCCCTTCGCACCCTGAAAATCAGCGGATGGAGATCGATGCGCAGCTTGAGGTTGTGCGCAATTATGCAGTGGACGGCATTCACTTTGACTATATCCGCTATCCCGGCAGCACTTATTGCTTCTGTTCCGGCTGTCGCGAACGTTTTGAAAAACAGATTGGAGAGCGGATTGAAGCCTGGCCTGCGGAGGTGCTGCGCGGCGGCAGGTTTTATGCGCGGTATCTTGAGTTCCGGCGCGGCAATATCACGCAGGTAGTGCGTGCAGTAGCCGAGAGAGCCCGCGTAATCCGGCCGGGAATCAGCATATCCGCCGCAGTTTTCAGAAATGCACCTTCGGATCGTGATGCGATCGGGCAGGATTGGCAGTTGTGGTGTGAAAAGGGATGGCTGGATTTTGTCTGTCCGATGAATTATCTGGACTCGACTCAGATTTTTAAAAATGTTGTCCAGCAGCAGAAACAGTTTGTCGGTAATGTGCCGCTCTATCCCGGTATCGGCCTTTCCTGCTGGAAGGATGAGAGCAGTTATCCGCTTAAACTCAGTCGGCAGATAGAGGGTGTGCGCAAGCTCGGTCTGAAGGGATTCACAATCTTCAATTTTGATGAAAACGCAGAATTTGCACTGCCCTTTGTGAGTCTGGGGGTCACAAAGCTCCGCGATTAGGCTCTTTGTGCAAATGTTCCGGAATCATGCACCCCGGCGGTACTCCCCGCACCGATTCACAAATGCCGCTCCGATGATCCGTAACCGTCGAAGCTTGCTTAGCTTTGCTCTGTTGAGTTACAATGGACGCGTTGAACCTTTTTAAATCCGGCTTCACCGACAGGTGGCTGAAGGTACGGAAAAACGCAGTTGGAAGCGGGATTGATCGGCTGATTTATGAATAAAAAAAATGAGATGACCGCCTTTGTGGTGGCTCGCGGTGAGGATGGAACCAGTGTTCAGGATTTTCTGAGTGCAAAGCTCGCAATCTCGCGCAGGGCCGCCAAAAACTTGCTGGATGAGCGGGTGGTCTGGGTTAACCGTCGCTGTATCTGGATGGCACATCATCGGTTGCGTAAAGGAGACACGGTTGAGCTTCCACTCCGTCGGGAGACCACCGCTGCAATCGGCAGCAGGATCAGAGTGCTTGTGGAGAGTGGCGACTATCTGGTGGTTGACAAGCCCTCGGGGCTGGTGGTGACCGGCAGCAGGAGTGTTGAGACTATTCTGCGTGAACAGTTGAGCTCGCCGGAGCTGGTTGTTGTGCATCGACTGGACAAAGATACAACCGGCTGCCTGCTGTGCGCCCGCAGTTCCGCAGCTTTTGAGGCAGCGGTGAAGCTCTTCAAATCCCGCCGGGTCATTAAACTCTATCAGGCACTGGTGTACGGTAAATTTGAGAGCAAAGCGAGCTTGCTCAATCAGGAACTGGATGGCGAACGCGCCATCAGCCAGGTTAAGCGTCTAACCTGTGTAAAGGAGGCCAGTTTTCTGAAGATTCGTATTGAAACCGGGCGTACTCATCAGATTCGCCGGCATTTGGCGGCAGTCAGGCATCCCGTACTGGGCGACATCCGCTACGGGATCAAGACAGTGCGTGATCCGCGCTATCAGACAATTCCGCGCCCTATGCTCCACGCTTGCGGTCTTGAACTGGTCAATCCGTTGGAGCCCGCTTTGAAGATCAAGGCTCATAGCCCGTTGCCAGCTGATTTCAGACGCTCTCTGAAGCTCTTTGGTATGGGGCGCTAGGGACAAAATCCTTCATCCACACCGTATTTATTTTTTTTGCATCGGGCCATTTGAAGATGTCACAAATCAAAACAGTCTGGGTTGAACATGACAGTGAAGGGGGCACACCCTCTTTTTCCATCCATCCCTCCGGGGAGGAGGACGCAGAGCAAGACGCTCTTTTTGTGACGAATGATCCGGCGGCGTTTGACGGATTCTTCACTTGCGGCGGGGGAGCTGCCGTGGACATTTTTGAGTTGTGCCGACTGCTGGGGCTGGCGCGTGTTGATCAGAAATTCGATCAACTTCTGCCGGGAGATGTGACTGCTGAACAGGGTTTCCGGCAGCTGTGGATACGGCTCGACTCTCGGTTTGCCGCTTTGCCGCTCTGGGTTTTCGAGCTGGTGCAGAGTATATATGCCGGTCTGGGCGAGATTGCGATGTCACGCTTCTTCAAATATTGCGCCGAGCGTGCACGCGCTGATGGCACTGCCGATACAGAGGTCTGGAGCGGCTGCTTTAAAATCCGCAACGGTTATCAGCAGAAGGTTCATCCTCCGCGTCACGATGAATGCGAAGCGTTGGAGATTGATCAGCTGGCGGCCTACCTTGAAACAGGGGGCACCTATCAGCAGCGGGTTGCCGGTTATGAAGAACGTCCGGGTCAGGTTAGTATGCTGCGGCAGGTGGCCGAAGCATTCAACCGGCGTTCGCATCTGGTAATCGAGGCCGGCACCGGCGTGGGTAAAAGCATCGCCTATCTTCTGCCTGCGGCTGCGTGGGCGCGACTTAACGGATCTCCGGTTATCATTAGCACCAACACACGCAACCTGCAATCGCAGCTGATCGACAAGGAGCTGCCGTTGATCAAGGAGATTGTCGACAGTATCTCTGCCGGCGACCGCAGACCGTTGCGGGCAACGCTGCTCAAGGGGCGCAACAACTATCTCTGTCTGCGTCAGCTCGGCACGCTGATCGATTTCAGTATGTTTGAACTGGAACGACCGGAAATGCGGCATCTCATCACTGCTCTTTTCTGGGCATTGCGCACAGATGACGGCGACCTGGACAACTTCGCCGGCAGCGGCCATGCCGACAGTGCCTTTCTGAGTCATCTGTATTCCAGCGGCGAGGAGTGCGGCGGCAGGGGCTGCCGTTATTATAAACGTTGCTTCATGCAGCAGGCGCGCCAGCGGGCGATGAGTTCCGATATAATCGTTGTCAACCACGCGCTGGTCTTTGCCGAAGCCTCCAGCGGGGGAAACATTCTGCCGCCCTGCGGACAGATTATTTTTGATGAAGCCCACAATCTTGAAGAGTCCGCCACCCGTCATCTCTGTGTGGAACTTTCCTTGTTCCGCCTGATGGCCGCGCTGAAACGTGTCACCAGAGGACGCGCGGGACATCGCGGCGGGGTTATCGAAGTTCTAGGACGTCACATTGAAAATGGAGCCTTGACCAGGGATAAGGAGGTTCGGCATAATCTGACTGAGAAGATTGCTGCGGTGCGGATGCTGGTTGAACAAATCCGCCGTAGTGCGCTCAGGTTTTTTGAGATCGGGGCGGTCCTCCTCGAAAACTGCGACGGTGCGACGCGAATGCGCAGTATTGTCGATCTCGACAAAGAGGTGCAGAGCACTAATGCTTTCGGCGCCAACACTCCGCTGCACCGTTTCAAACGTCAGATATTCAAAAACGGTGCTTTTGTCAGTTGCCCGGCTTCGCATGATGAAGAACTGTTGCGTTACAGCAAAGATGCGCTCAAGCAGCAGCTCGCCGAGACCGCCACCCATCTTCAGGAAATGGCGATAAAACTGCGTCAGGCAATGGAAGGCGAGCTGGCGATGTATGGCGATCAGGCACAGGGATTAGAGTCATGCGCCGTGCGTCTGCGAGAGTTTGCGGCTGATCTGGATTTTGTGACCGCCGCCACCGAAACAGAGTATGTGTTCTGGGTTGAACCGGCAGGACGTGATCGCCGACGAGTGAGTATGTTCGGAGCACCGCTGAGCATAGCCGGGACCCTGAATGAGACTCTTTACAAAACGCGAGACACCTGCGTTTTCTGTTCCGCCACACTCAGAGTCAGCGGCTCCTTCGCCTATATCAACCGCCGACTCGGGTTCGACCTGATTGAGTCGGAACGCTTTATGGAAAAGGTGGCGCCGAGTCCCTTCGACTACATACGCCAATGCGTGGTTTATGCGCCTCAGTTTATGCCGGAACCGACCGGTACGGGGAGCTTGAGTTGTTATATTGATACTCTCAGCTCGATGATGCTCGATCTTTTTGTGGCAACCGGTGGACGGGCTTTGGCTCTTTTTACCAGCTATGACATGATGAACCGCGTGGCCGGTCTGATTGAAGAACCGCTACGGGAGCAGGGCATCACACTTCTAGTGCATGGCAAAAGCGGTACCCGCGATCAGTTGACGCGGATATTCCGTGCCGGAGAGCGTTGCGCACTGCTGGGCACACACTCCTTCTGGGAAGGGGTTGATGTGATAGGTGAGGCACTCAGTTGTGTTGTGGTGGCACGGCTGCCCTTTGCCGCTGTAGGTGACCCGATTGTTGAAGCGCGTTGTGAGCAGATTCAAATTGCCGGCGGTAACGCATTCCGGGAATTTTCGCTGCCGCAGGCGGTTATCCGTTTCCGTCAGGGCTTCGGGCGTCTGATCAGAACCGGTAATGACCGGGGGGTGGTTGTTGTGGCTGATCCGCGCATCGTAACCAAGCGTTACGGCAGCTCGTTTGTCAAAAGCCTGCCCTGCCCTGTTCTGAAGGTGCGCAGTCCTGAAGAGCTTATGTGTAAAGCCGGCGATTTTTTTGCCGGATCAACCTCGACAATGTGGAAAAAAGCTGAATTGTAAAAACAGCACTGTTCGATCACCTTACAAAATTGTTATCATTAAGGTGTCGCCAGAGTGGAAAAATTGCTACAAAATTGTTGTTTACGGGCTGATGGCTTGCCGTAGAGATGGCCTTAATGAGGGCTTTCAGATATAATAGCATAGCAGTATGTTGATTATCAGGTGGTTATGATGTCGTTGTGATCTATGGCATGGCGCTTGCGTGTTAAAGATGTGAGTTCAACGGTTATGGAACCTTTGATTCAATAAAAATAATCAGGAAAAGTGGAGAAAAAAGATGAGCATTACGCGTCAGAAAGCTATTGAGAGTGCGGTGCAGTACCTTACCGGCACCGAGGCGGAGTTTGTTCGCGGGAAGATTGACGAATATTTCGGTATGAATGTTTTCGGCGAAGAAGAGATGAAGGCGCGACTGCCCAAAAATATTTACAGGGCGGTACGCAAGACGATGGAAGAGGGCGAACCGCTCGATTTCAGCGTGGCCGATGTGGTGGCTACGGCCATGAGCGGCTGGGCTGTTGAGCGCGGTGCAACCCACTATGCGCATATCTTTTACCCTTTGACCGGCAGCACTGCGGAGAAACACGACAGCTTCTACAGCCCGGACGGCAAAGGCGGACTGATAACCGAGTTTTCCGGCAAGCAGCTCATTCAGGGTGAGCCCGACGCATCCAGTTTTCCGCATGGCGGTTTGCGTGCCACCTTTGAAGCGCGCGGCTATACGGCCTGGGATGTGACCAGCCCCGCTTACATTATGGAGGGACGTAACGGTACAACGCTCTGCATACCGACAGCTTTCTGTTCCTGGAATGGCGAAGCTCTTGACAAAAAAGTTCCGCTGCTGCGTTCTATGCAGGCGCTGAACCGGCAGGCCCGCCGGGTTCTCAAGCTCTTCGGTCATGATGATCCCGGCATGATCACATCCAACGCCGGACCGGAGCAGGAGTATTTTCTGATTGACCGTTCGCTCTACTTTGCGCGGCCCGATCTAGTTAGCGCGGGTCGTACGCTTTTCGGTGCCAAGCCGCCGAAAGGACAGCAGCTGGAAGATCAATACTTCGGCACAATCCCGGAACGCGTATTGGCTTTCATGATGGAAGTCGATACGATTCTCTACAAACTCGGGGTGCCGGTAAAAACCCGTCACAACGAGGTTGCTCCAGCTCAGTATGAGATTGCACCGGTTTTTGAAAGTTCAAATCTCTCTACCGATCATCAGCAGCTGATCATGCAGACCCTGCAACGAGTCGCTCCGCGCTACGGTCTGGCCTGCCTGCTGCATGAAAAGCCCTTCGCCGGAATCAACGGTTCCGGTAAACATCTCAACTGGTCGCTCGGTGGACCCCGGGTCGGCAATCTGCTGACGCCCGGTGACACGCCGCATGAAAACATGCAGTTTCTGGTTTTCTGCGCGGCGGTCATCCAAGCGGTGAATAAACATGCGGTCATGCTGCGCGGCTCGGTGGCCGGTGCTGGCAATGATCATCGCCTGGGAGCCAATGAGGCACCGCCGGCGATCATCTCCATTTTTCTCGGTGAGCAGCTTGATGATGTTTTCCGGCAGATCGCCGCCGGTTCGGTCAAGGATTCGCGACGAAGCGATATGCTCTCTGTGGGAGTGGACACGCTTCCGCCGCTGCCCAAAGATGCAACCGACCGCAACCGCACGAGCCCCTTCGCCTTCACCGGCAACCGGTTCGAATTCCGCGCCGTGGGGTCTAGTCAGTCAATCGCCGGTCCGCAGGTGGTGCTTAACACCATTCTGGCCGAGACGCTGGACTATGTGGCCACCGAGCTTGAAAAGGCATCTGCCAAAGATCCGGTCGAGTTCAACGAGGCTGTTCAGGTGCTACTCAAAAAGATGATCAACGCTAACTCACAGGTTATCTTCAACGGCGACAATTATGCCGAAAGCTGGGTGAGCGAAGCTGAAAAACGCGGACTGCCCAACAACCGCAACACAGTTGAAGCGCTGGATGGAATGGATATCGAAAGTTGTTACTCGGTATTTGAAAAATACAATGTTCTTAGCCGCGGGGAGGTGCACAGCCGCTTTGAAATCTACCGTGAAAAGTATGTCAAAGATGTGTTGATAGAGGCCGATCTGACTCTCAATATCGCACGCACCATGATATTTCCCGCAGTTGTGCGTCATCAGAAGCTGCTGGCTGAAGCTGCGACGGCGGTCAATGCGGCTGGAGTACAGGCCTGCACTGCGGCTCTTGAAAATGTCACTGCGCTGAATGTTGAATTACAGCAGGCCATCAAAGAGCTGGAGTCTGAAATTGAGATTCCGGACGGCACTCCCGGGGAGCAGAGTCACTACGCTTTGGAAACACTGATACCCGTTGTGAACAGAGTGCGTGAGATTGCCGACAAGCTGGAATTGATAGTTGCGGATGATCTGTGGCCGCTACCCAACTATCAGGAGATGCTCTTCACCCGCTGAGCAAGGTAAGGGTGCCGGTGGCGGAACGGCTCAGCACCAGGCCTCATCGGAGCAGTCGCTGGGCATCCGCCAATCGCCGCGCGGCGACAGGTTGATGGTCCCAACTTTGGGTCCGTCGGGCATGCATGAGCGTTTGAACTGCTGTGCAAAGAAGCGTTTTATGAAAAGTCTGTGCCACTTGTCGACTGTCGCGGCGGGATAGATTCCCTTGAAGGCGATCTTCGCAAGGAATCTGGTTTTCGAGGTTGAGTGTCCGCAGCGCACCAGCGCATGCAGAAAGAAGTCGTGCAGTTCGTATGGCCCGATAACCTCTTCCGTCTTCTGCGAGATCGCTCCCTCACGGTCGGCGGGCAGTAATTCGGGGGAAACCGGAGTTTCGAGAATATCGGAGAGTGCGGCGACGGCCTTTTCAGGGACGCGACACTCCGCTGCCCAGCTGATCAGATAGCGCACGAGTGTTTTGGGAACGCCGCTGTTCACGCCGTACATGCTCATGTGGTCGCCGTTGTATGTGCACCATCCCAGTGCCAGTTCGGAGAGATCGCCGGTGCCGATCACCAAGGCTTTGAGCATGTTGGCACGGTTCATAAGAATCTGTGTGCGTTCACGTGCCTGGGTGTTTTCAAAGGCGACATCATGCGTGATGCCGTCGTGACCTATATCGGCGAGATGCTGGCGGCAGGCCGCTGTTATCTCGATCTCTTCGAGGTTTACTCCCAGTGCCGCCGCCAGGTCGCGGGTGTTGCGCAGAGTTCGTTCCGAGGTGCCCGGCCCCGGCATGGTTACGGCGTGAATACCATTTTTGTTTTTGCCCAGCCGTTCAAAGGCTTCCACTGCCACCAGCAGCGCCAGAGCGGAGTCAAGACCGCCGGAAAGGCCGATGACAACCCGGTCGCAATCCGTGTGTTCGAGCCGTGTAGCCAGCGCACTGCTTTGAATTGCGAAGATTTCCTCACAATGCTCGCTGCGCACCCGTCTGTCTGAGGGCACAAACGGATAGGGGTCGACTGAGCGTGCAAGCGAGGCGAACTTCCGGTTTTCAACCGTGCTTGATGCGGGCTTGCCGACATCTACAAAACGTGCGGCGGGTGAAGCCGCCCTGCCCTGCTGAAAAACCGGATTGCAGCGCCGTTCAAATGCCAGCAGTTTTAAATCGACATCTTTAACCAGCATGGTCTCGCTGCGGAAAAAACGGGCTCCGCGACCGAGCTCCCGACCGTTTTCGGCTATCAGTATGTCGCCGCCGAAGACCAGATCGGTGGTTGATTCGCCTACACCTGCGCCGCAATACAGGTAGGCGCTGATGCACCGGGCACTCTGCTGCCTGACCAGCTCATGGCGGTAAGCGAGTTTACCGACCAGTTCATTGCTGGCGGAGAGGTTGCAGATCACCATGGCACCCTGGGTTGCCAGTGCACAGCTGGGCGGCGTCACACTCCATAAATCTTCACAGAGTTCGACCCCGATTCCGGACTCCGGCAGTGAGCTGTAATGAAAAATCAGATCACCCCCGACTGGCACCTCCGTGCCGAGAATGCTGACCTGATCGTCATGCAGTGCGGCACCCGACGAGAACCAGCGTCGTTCATAGAACTCGCCGCTGTTCGGCAGATTGATCTTGGGCACGACTCCCTCGATCTGACCTTTGCGGCAGACCACCGCGCAGTTCATCAGAAGTCCGTTCACTCGCAGAGGCATGCCGACTATCAGCAGAATTGCTGATCGGCATGATTCGCGTAGGATGCGTTCCAGCCCTTTGAGAGCGGAGTCGAGCAGAGCCTCCTGGTAAAACAAATCCCCGCAGGTGTAGCCGGTTACGCACAGCTCAGGAAAAACCAGCAGATCAGCACCCGTGGCTTCAACCTGCGCCAAAGAGCGCAGAATAGAGTTTACATTGTCTTCGACCGCCCCCGGACGTACAACCGGCACAGCTGTCGCCACCCTGCAATATCCGTATCTGTGATTCATATTCAATCCTCGCCGATTAACAGTTGCTGCGGTCGGTGCAGTGAAGTAAACATTGCGCCGAACGGATGTGCTTTGATAGTATCACAAAATGGACAGCGTTATCCAGTCTGTGTTTTACACATTGCGCGACTCCTGTTACAATGAGGCCCATGAGAGTAATGCTGTTGATTTTTCTGGTTATGTGCGGCGCGCAGCCGGTGGAAGGAGATAGTTCAATGAACAAAGGTTGGCGTGAACTGAGTGCCGAAGAGGCGCGTGTGATTGTTCACAAAGGGACTGAACGCGCCTATAGCGGCAAGTATGACAAGTTTTTCGAACAAGGAATTTATATCTGCCGCCGCTGCGGTGCGGCACTCTATCGCTCGAATGACAAGTTCGATTCGGGCTGTGGCTGGCCGGCCTTTGATAGCGCGGTGCCTGGAGCGGTCAAACCGATTCCCGATGCCGACGGGCGACGCACTGAAATTCTCTGCAGCAAATGCGGAGGACATCTCGGGCATGTGTTTTTCGGAGAGAGACTGACAGCCGCGAATACCCGTCATTGCGTTAATTCAATATCGATGGAGTTTGTGCCGTATCAGGATATGCGCAGCCGCTTCAAAAGCGCGATTTTTGCCGGGGGTTGCTTCTGGGGGGTCGAATACTACCTGCAGCAGCTGCGGGGAGTGATTACGGCGGTCAGCGGTTACACCGGCGGGAAAAGCGCGAATCCCACCTACGAGTCGGTCTGCACCGGTGGAACTGGTCATATCGAGGCGGTCGAAGTTCTCTTTGATCCGCGTCTGACGGATTATGAACAGCTGGCCAGAACCTTCTTTGAGATACATGATCCCACGCAGGTCGGCGGTCAGGGTCCGGATATCGGCGAGCAGTATAAATCGGTTGTGTTCTATGCGGACAGTGAACAGAAAAGGATTGCGGCTGAACTGATCGGTCTGCTGAAGAAGCAGGGTTACAAGGTGGCCACCGAGCTGCGCCCGGCAAAACCCTTTTTCGCGGCAGAGAACCGCCATCAGGATTACTACTTCCGCAAAGAGCGTAAACCCTATTGCCACACGCCGGTCAAACGCTTCGATTGAGGGATTAACGGTGAATTGTGGTTTTCAAATTCAGACAAAAGTGTATCATGGAATCAATTCAAACCAAGGAGGATTAAATGAGCAGTCAAACAATCGGGCAGAGTGATAATTTCCCCAGAATCGGGATTCGTCCTGTAATCGACGGTCGGTGCAACGGTGTCCGCGAGTCGCTGGAGGATCAGGTTATGGGCATGGCGCGCCGCGCCGCCGAACTGATCAGCGCGGAGCTTAAGTATCCTGATGGCACTCCGGTGCAATGTGTGATCGCCGATACGACCATCGGCGGCTGTGTTGAGGCTGCGGCTTGTGCGGAAAAATTCGCACGAGATAATGTGGGAGTTTCACTGAGTGTCACACCCTGCTGGTGTTACGGTTCTGAAACGATGGATATCACCCCTGCCATACCTAAGGCAGTCTGGGGCTTTAACGGTACCGAAAGGCCGGGAGCGGTTTATCTGGCCGCAGTTTTGGCGGCCCATGCGCAGCAGGGATTGCCGGCGTTCGGAATTTACGGGCGTGATGTCCAGGATCGCGACGACACCTCTATTCCCGCCGATGTGCGCGAAAAAATAATTCGTTTTGTCAAAGGCGGCCTGGCTGTGGCTATGATGCGCGGCAAGTCCTATCTTTCAATCGGCAGTTCTTCAATGGGTATTGCAGGTTCGTTTGTTGATAGCAACTTCTTCCGTTCCACGCTCGGAATCCGCACCGAAAATATGGATATGTGCGAGATTGACCGCCGTGTCGAAAAAGGAATTTACGATGCACAGGAGTTTGAACGGGCCCTCAAGTGGACACGTAAATATTGCAAAGAGGGAAAAGATGCCAATAAAAAGTCGATTCAGCATAACCGCGCTCAAAAGGATGCCAACTGGGAGTATGTCGTTAAAATGACAATCATCATGCGTGATATGATGATCGGCAACCCCAGGCTGTCCGAGCTGGGTTATCCCGAGGAGGCATTGGGCCGCTGCGCGATCGCCGCCGGGTTCCAGGGTCAGCGGCAGTGGACCGATTACAAGCCCAACGGCGATTTTTCCGAGGCGATCCTGTGCAGCTCGTTCGACTGGAATGGTATCCGGGCTCCTTACATTGTAGCCACCGAGAATGATTCGCTCAACGGTGTCTGCATGCTGCTGATGTATCTGCTGACCAACCGTGCTCAGATATTCGCTGATGTGCGCACATACTGGAGTCCCGATGCGGTCAAACGGGTTACCGGTAAAAAACCGACCGGCATCAATAAAAACGGTTTTATCCATCTGCTGAATTCAGGTGCGGCCACCCTGGATGCCTGCGGTAAACAGCGCGTCAAGGGCAAACCGGCGATGAAACCCTATTGGGAGATCACCGAGCGGGAGGCGGGGGCCTGCCTGAATGCCACGCGCTGGTGCCCGGCCAATCTTGAATATTTTCGTGGCGGCGGTTTTTCATCCAGCTTGCTCTCTGAGGGCGGCATGCCGTTGACCATGACCCGCATCAGTATTGTCAAGGGCGTCGGTCCGGTTTTGCAGATTGCCGAAGGATGGTCAACCAAACTGCCAGCCGACGTGAATAAAATTCTGATGCAGCGCACCGACAGCACCTGGCCCTGCACTTGGTTTGTGCCACGTGTCACCGGCAAGGGAGCCTTCCGTGATGTTTACAGCGTTATGGCCAACTGGAGTGCCAATCACGGAGCCATCAGCTATGGCCATATCGGAGCCGATGTCACCACCCTGGCGTCGATGCTGCGTATTCCGGTGGCCATGAGTAATGTGGATGAGAACGACATATTTCGTCCACACTCCTGGAGCCTCTTCGGCAGTGCGTCGCCGGAGAGTGCGGATTTCCGTGCCTGCGCGGCTTATGGTCCGTTATACCGGAACTGATGCGCCGTACGGGCCTACCCGTTTCCGGGGCGAGGCACTTCGGCTGTGAAGTTTCGGTTGGGTGTTTCTGTGGGGCGGGGGCCGAGGCCTCGCCCTTTCCGGAATCATGCGCTCCGGCTGCGGAACTTATATATTCTGGCAATCAGATCTGCATAACTGTTATAATCGGCGCACTTAAAAGTGGATTGTTTGGTAACTGATAAACGAGGGAGTCTTAAAAATGACAAAAAATGAGATAATTCAGGGTGCTTTCGAGCAAGGTAAGGGGATTGTGCGGCTCGCACCGAACTGGGTGCCGCGCTCATTCTGTGTACCGGGACGCCGCATCAAACTTCACCCGGATGACTACTATGCTCTGGGTGGCGTCCGCGGCGGTATTGATGAGCGCTGGTTTTCATCAACTACTCCGGCTGATAACGGACCGCTAACCGGCGAGTACGAGGGCCTCAGTCAGATTGTCTTCGAAGATGGTGTCGCGACTGAAACAGTGCTGCTGGCCGAGGCTGTGCAGGAGCTGAAAGGAGCGTTGATCGGTGAGCGTATATGGAATGAGCACCAGTGCTGGCCGATGTATTCCAAGTTCTTCGATAACAAAGGCGCCCTGCCGCATCATGTGCATCATCGTGATGAACACGCCGCACTGACCGGTCAGAAGGGCAAGCCCGAGGCCTACTATTTCCCGCTGCAGGTCAATAACTACGGTGCCGATTTTCCCTACACCTTCTTCGGGTTCGCCCCGGGCACAACCAAAGAGGAGGTGCGCAAATGCCTGATGAATTTTGACAAGGGCGACAACAAAATCACAAATATATCACAGGCCTACCGACTTGAGCCCGGCACCGGCTGGGATGTTCCGCCGGGAGTGCTGCACGCCCCCGGCTCGCTCTGTACCTATGAGCCGCAGAAGGCGTCGGATGTTTTCGCAATGTATCAGTCGTTGACCGGTGACTCCATCGTTCCGGCGGAGCTGCTCTGGAAAGACACCCCTGAAGAACGTATCGGCAACATCGACCATCTGATGGAGGTTATCGACTGGGAACTGAATGTTGATCCCCATTTCCGTAAGAACCGCTTTATGGCCCCGGTGCCCGCCGGTAATCAGGAAGAGATGCTGGCGCAGGGCTACATGGATCAGTGGATCTGCTATAAGTCGGATGAGTTCAGCGCCAAAGAGCTGACCGTGCTGCCGGGCGCAACTGTCACCATCAAAGATGCCGGTGCCTACGGTATGATTATGATGCAAGGCCACGGCAGGATGGGGGTATGGGATATCGAGACTCCCGCCCTTATTCGTTTCGGACAGCTGACACATGATGAGTATTTTGTTTCAGAGCAGGCGGCCAAAGAGGGCGTGACTATCACCAATCTCTCCAAGAGTGATCCGATTGTCATGCTCAAACACTTCGGCCCGGACAACCCCGAACTGAAACTTGATTGAATAGGAGAGAGCCATGAGTGCAGTCAAAGAACGCAGCGGTATTCTCTGCGCAGGTAACTGGATTATCGACCATGTTAAAATAATCGATCAGTTTCCGACACAGGATACACTCGTCAATATTCTGAGCCAGAGCCGCGGAACCGGCGGAGCACCCTACAATGCTCTGGTTGACCTGGCCAAGTTGGGTGCTGATTTCCCGCTCGAGGGAATCGGTCTGGTCGGCAATGATGAGGACGGTCGCTCGATTCTGGAGGACTGCGGGCGTTACGGCATTGATGCCTCCCGGATTCGTCTGTCCGACCAGGCTTCGACATCATTCACCGATGTCATGACCGTGCAGTCAACCGGACGTCGCACCTTCTTTCATGCACGCGGAGCTAACGCGCTGCTGGCCGAAGAGCACTTCGATCTGGAAAGCTCCACCGCCAGAATCTTCAATCTCGGTTACCTGCTGCTGCTCGACGCGCTCGATGTGGTGGCGGATGACGGAATGACCGGGGCCGCGCGTGTTTTGAAACGCGCCGGTGAACTGGGCTTCAAGACGGCGGTGGATGTGGTCAGTGAGGACAGCGACCGTTTTGTCGAGGTGGTAACACCGGTGCTGCCCTTTGTCGATTATTTCATCATTAACGAATTTGAGGCCGCGAAGATCACCGGAATTGATGTCAAATGTGACGGCTCGGTGGATTTCACCGCAGTTTCAAAGGCCGCCGCCAGAATAATAGAGGCGGGAGTTCGTGAGCTGGTTGTCATCCACTGTCCTTCAGGGGCACTGGCTCACGGTGCCGACGGCTGTGATTTTTTCAAAGGCAGTGTCGCGCTGCCGCGCGATATGATTGTCGGCACAGCCGGTGCCGGCGACGCCTTCGCCGCAGGCACGCTGATGGGGCTGCATGACGGCAGGCCGGTTGAAAAGTGCCTTGAAATGGGGGGCTGCGCTGCAGCGGTTTCGCTCTCCGATTCCACTTGCACCGGTGGAATTAAACCGATGAATGAGTGTCTGCAGCTGGGTCAGAAGTACGGTTATTCGGCAGAGCCCTGAGGGCTCCGACGCTACCGACAAATCAATCAACAAACACAGGATTTAAAAGGAATCAGAATTATGAAGAAAACATTGAACATAGGTATGATCGGGTATGGTTTTATGGCGCGTACCCACTCGAACGCCTGGCGGAGAGTCGGCAACTTCTTTGATCTGGATTACACCCCGGTTCTGAAAACGGTCTGCGGGCTCGATGCCGCCGAAGCCGAGGCTTTCGCACAGCGCTGGGGTTATGCAAAATCGACAACCGACTGGCATGAGGTTGTTGCGGACAAAGAGATCGATCTGATTGAGATATGCGTTCCTAACAATATCCATGCCGAGATCGCGATTGCGGCGGCACAGGCCGGCAAGATGATTATCTGTGAAAAACCGCTGGCACTCGATGCCGCTCAGGCTCTGCAGATGACTGAGGCGGTTGAAGCCGCCGGATTGCCGAATCTGGCATCTTTCAACTATCGCCGCATTCCGGCTGTGACTCTTGCCAAACAGTTGATTGACGAAGGTCGTCTTGGCAAAATCTTCCACTACCGTGCCAATTTCCTGCAGGACTGGACCATCTCGAGCGATGTCCCGCAGGGCGGGATGGCCACCTGGCGGCTGGATGCCAAAGCGGCCGGTTCCGGTGTGACCGGTGATCTGCTGGCTCACTGCATCGATCTTGCTCTCTGGCAGAACGGTGCTATCAACTCTGTCAACGCCATGACCGAGACCTTCGTCAAGGAGCGCAAAAATGTCGAAACCGGTAAGATGGAACCAGTCGGAATTGATGATGCCTGCACCTTTTTCTGCCGTTTTGACAACGGGTCGCTCGGTAATTTCGAGTCAACCCGCTATGCACGCGGCCACAAGGCTCTGTTCACCTTTGAGGTCAACGGCGAGAAAGCCTCGCTGGCCTGGGATTTACATGATCTGCACCGCTTGGCCTTCTTCGATCACGCCGACGGCGGATTGACACGCGGCTGGCGTACGATCCATGTGACCGATGGGGAACATCCCTATATGAGCCATTGGTGGGTGCCGGGACTGGCGATCGGCTATGAGCACAGCTTTGTGCATCAGGCCGCCGATTTTGTGATGAGCCTCTCTTCCGGCAAGACGGTCGGAGCCACCTTCCGCGATGCCTATGAAACCCAGAGAGTTTGCGATGCGGTACTGCAATCCGCCAGCAGCGGGCAGTGGGTCAATCTGTAACTACGTTTCACTCTAAGCGCGGAAGATGCTGTTCAGCGGTTTACGCGCCTCGGTGTGGCAATGTGTTGAACTGGCAGCAACCTGAAAATGGTCAGAATAAAGGATAAACTATGAGTACAAACAATTTTCCGAAAGTTCATAACGCGATGTGGCCGGGTCTGGTCGGTAAAGGCCCCGATTCCGAGCCGGTTATCGAGCTGGATAAAATGCTGGAGATGACGGTGAATGCCGAGGTGGATGGTCGGCACTTTGATGGTGTGGATCTCTTTCTGTGTGCGCCGCATGTTGATATCGACAGCACCGCTGACGATATCAAGGCGTTGGCGGATAAGATCGGCGGCATGGGACTGGCGATCGGCTCACTGGTGGCACCGGTCTGGGGACCGGCCGGCGGCGGCTCCGCCATGGGTGATGGAGCTGAGATTTCCAGATATCTGGCACAGGTGCGCAAAGCCTGTCAGATCGGTGCTTGGCTGCGCGAGTGCGGTGTGCGCAGCTACGGCGTGATCAGAATCGACTCGGCCGCTTCACCCGAGGAGTGGGCCAAAGATCCGGAGACCAATCAGCAGAAGATAGCCACCACCTTCAAACAGGCCTGCCGCATTGCCGCTGAATATGGCGAAAAACTGGCAGCTGAAGGTGAGGTCTGCTGGGCCGGTATGCACGGCTGGCAGTGGATGGTGCAGTTGCTCGAAATGGTCGGTGAATCCAATATCGGTTTTCAGGCCGATATGGCCCATACCCTGCTCTACACACTCGGGGTCAATGCTCCTGAACAGCGTATTCTGCCGGAAGATTTCGACTGGTCCGACACCGAAGCACTGCAGGAGGCTCTCAGAAAACTGACCGCGGCACTGCGTCCCTGGACCATTGATTTTCATGTGGCCCAGAATGACGGAACGGTGTTCGGTGCCGGTTCTCATGACAAAACCGGACGGCATTGCCAAGCAACCGATCCGAATGGCAAGCTTGATATCGCACGTGACGCCGGACACTGGCTGCGTGATGAGAACGGTGAGCTGACACGTCGTTTCAAACATATCTGCTGGGATGGATGTATGTTCCCGAACGAGGTGATGCTCAAACAGCAGACCTGGAACGACATTCTTGCCGCTTTGCTGAGTGTGCGCGATGCGCACGGCTGGCTTGAGTTTTTAGAAGAGAGCGAAGAGAAATGAAGTAGGACACTGTGAGAGCAGATCAATTATCAGGTGTGATCCGGCTGACGACGAGTGCTTTCTGCCTAGCGGCAGCCCTGCGGCTTTACGCCACATCGGTCGGTTCAGCGAGGGCGGCGACGCCCTCCAGGCCGAATGTCATTTTTATCCTCTGTGATGATCTGGGTTACGGCGACATCGGCTGTTACGGACAGAAAAAGAACAGAACTCCGAATATTGACCGGTTGGCGCGGGAGGGTATGCTCTTTACCGATCACTACTCCGGTTCAACGGTCTGCGCACCATCGCGCGGAGTTCTGATGACCGGTCAGCATACCGGACACACACCGGTGCGCGGTAACGGGGCGGTCGGCAGACGCCCCGATGGCTCAGACCCGCGCGCCCTGCCGGCGGATATTCTGACGGTGCCGAAAGTTTTTAAAAAGGCCGGTTATCAGACCGGGATGTTCGGCAAATGGGGGCTGGGCAGCCACGAAGACTCCGGCAATGTCGCCACACAGGGGTTTGACGACTTTTTCGGGTACTACAATCAGAGTCACGCTCATACCTATTATCCCCGCTATCTCTGGGATTGCGACAAAAAGGTGGAACTGGATGGCAACACCTACGCGCATGATCTGATCTGGAATCAGGGACTGGATTTCATCCGCAGAAATGCCCGTTCCAAAACACCCTTTTTCTGCTATTATGCGATCATCGTTCCGCATGCTTCAATGAGTGCGCCGCCGGAGCTGCATGCGAAGTGGCGGAAGGTCTATCCACAGTTCGACTCTGTTATCGGCAGATACAGCGGTCGCGATATGGGCAAGGATCGTGAGGTGATCAATCCGATCGCCGGTTTTGCCGCTATGATTGAAAATCTCGATAACCAGGTCGGTGCTCTGCTCGCCGAGCTGAAAGAGCTCGGTATCGACCGCAATACCATGATTGTCTTCACCAGTGACAACGGTGCCCACCATGAGGGCGGGCATGACCCTGAGTTCTGGGACAGCAACGGTCCTCTGCAAGGCTACAAACGAACTCTGACCGACGGCGGCATACGGGCACCCATGCTGATACGCTGGCCCGCAGTGGTCAGAGCCGGACAACGTACCGCGCATGTTTCCGCATTCTGGGATTTTCTGCCGACCTTCGCCGATATGGCCGGTCAG
>JAGYOL010000230.1 GCA_018399555.1 Kiritimatiellia bacterium
CTGAACGTCCGGCGCTCGACTTCACCGGCGGTGCCGGTTATGTGCGCATGGCGAAGAATCTCTATCAGAATGTCACCAATTTGACCCTCTCGGCTTGGATCAAAACAGACACATTGCCCGGGAACTACGGTGCGATCGCCGGACGCAATTTCCTCGGACCCGCCACCGGATTCGGATTGTTTGTGCGCAATGACGGCAGTGCTTATTTCCAGACACGTAATGGCAATGATTATGTGGTGACCGCCTCTGCTGTCTATCCCTTTGATGGCACATGGCATCACATCGCCGGAGTGCGTGAGGATAATTTCACCCGTCTGTATATTGACGGAGTCCTGGCAGCTGAGGAGGAAGGCGAGGTTCCGACACTCTTCGGCACCGGCAGCGCATTCTGTCTGGGAGCGCGGAATATTGGCGGAATCGATTACTATTTCAACGGTTCAATTGCAGAAGTGCGACTCTGGGATCACGCCCGCAACGGCGCGAAGATAGCCAAGGAGCGTTTCTACAAACTCAGCGGCGAAGAAGCGGGTTTGCTCGGTTACTGGCCCTGTGATGATGGTTATGATCTGCGGGTGCGCGACGCCACAGCGGGTGATAGAGACGGAACGTTTATCGGTCCGAGCGAGTGGGAGTACACCATCGACTATATGCGCGACCGTCCACCACCGGGAGTCTTGATGATGTTGCGCTAAGCCAAATTGAGATTTTCAGACATGATTACATGATTAACATGATAGAATGCTTTGTATCCTTCTTTTCATGTGACCGAGCTGATATTACAATTTGCGCACACATATTCCCTGCTTGACCTTGCCATCCTGTTATGATACAAATTCCCGCCGATCAGGTTACCGGCGTGACAAAAAATTGGACATTCGGTATACCCTGATGTATGTAACTCCCGTCGGCCATCCGCAAAACACTGGTTGGCCTTTTTTCAAATTACCAAACGATTGCTTGGAGTGATTATGAGTAACGCATTTGAAACCATTTTGAAAAGCAAAATGAGTGAGCAGAGCTACAGGAAGATTGAAGCTCTCAACAACCCTAAGGTGATGGAATTTATCGGTTCATTCGCTGAACACTGTGATCCTGCATCTATTTATGTCTGCGGTGACAGCGAAGAAGATAAGCAGTATGTCCGCGATCAGGCCCTGTCCCAAGGTGAAGAACATCCTATGGCCCTCTCAAAACAGACAATTCATTGGGATGGTTACGGCGATCAGGCCCGTGATAAGGTCAATACCAAATTCATGGTCTATAAAGAGAATCTGGAGCGCATGAAATCCCTGAACTCGGTTGAGTATGAAGAGGGACTGGCCGAAATTATGGATATCTCCAAAGGCATCATGAATGGCAAAGATGTCGTGGTTCTGTTCTTCTCGGAAGGTCCGACAGAAAGCCCTTTCACCATTCCCTGTATTCAGATGACCGACAGCTGGTATGTTGCCCATTCGGAACAGATTCTTTACCGCACGGCGTATAACCATTTTCTGAAAATGCCGGAGTCCGAGAAAGATCACTTCTACCGTTTTATTCATTCAGCCGGTGAAGTCGACGAGCGTAAGTGCACAGTTAATCTGGATAAGCGCCGTATCTATATGGATACCCAGAACAACATTGTCTATTCCATGAACGATCAGTATGCCGGTAACTCAATTGGCCTCAAGAAGCACTCAATGCGTCTGGCTATCAATGAGTCCGGTAAAAACGGCTGGCTCTGCGAGCATATGTTTGTTATGGCGGCTGTCAATGAAGAGAAGAACCGCAAGACCTATTTCTGCGGTGCCTATCCTTCAGCCTGCGGCAAAACATCCACAGCGATGATTCCGGGCGAGCAGATTGTCGGTGACGATATAGCCTATTTCCGCAACATCAACGGCGAGTTCCGAGCCGTCAACGTCGAGTTCGGCATGTTCGGCATTATCAAGGATGTCAACGCCAAGGACGATCCTCTGATCTTCGAAAATCTGATGAAGGATCAGGAGGTGATTTTCTCCAATATCCTCAAAGGACCGGATGGCAAGCCCTACTGGCTGGGTATGGGGGTTGAACCTCCGGATGAGGGTTTCAACCACTCCGGTGAATGGAAGAAGGGCAATAAGGATGCCAAGGGTAACGAAATCGACATCGCTCACGGCAACGCCCGCTACACCATGCGGCTGGATTATTTGGCCAATATCGACAAGGATGGCTTTGAGGCTAAGGACGGTGTCATGGTGCAGGGTGTGCTCTATGGTGGACGTGACAGCGACACAACCGTTCCCGTGGAGGAGTCGCCTGACTGGAAAGACGGCATTCTGCTGAAGGCCGCCACTCTGGAGTCAGAGACCACCAGCGCAACACTCGGTGCCGAGGGCGTGCGTAAGCCCAGCCCGATGGCCAACCTGGATTTCGTCTCCTATCCGCTTGGTGAGTACACCATGAACAACATCAAGTTCGGTGAAAATGTCGATAATACCCCGAAGATTTTCAGCAACAACTACTTCATGCGTGGTAAGGATGGTAACTTCATTACCAGTAAACTTGCCAAGCGTGTCTGGCTGCACTGGGCTGAAGGACGTGTGCATGGTGATTATGAGGCTTGCGAAACTCCGACCGGTAAGATTCCGCTCTATCAGGATCTGAAAGATCTTTTCAAAAAATATCTGGATGAGGATTTCGCGGAGGATACCTACACCTACCTCTTCACCTTCCGCTGTTCAAAATGGATCGAGAAGATTGAAAGAACGAAAACCTTTTATGTTAAGATGGATGCGAATACACCTAAAGAAATCTTCGAATATTGGGATGCGACCATTGCCAGAATTCAGACCGCTAAAGAGAAGTATGGCGATCTGATTGAGCCCGGCAAATATCAGGGCTGATCTTCTGGTTTTAAAATATTGCAAAAAAGCCCGGCTGCATTCTTGCGGACGGGCTTTTGTGTTTAAAAACGTTAATCGTTTGTCTGTTTTTTACTGCCGCACTCGGTGTTGATGCCGCAACTGGATGCGCAGCAATGTAGTAGCCGCTTTATAAGCGGCCCAACCGGGCTGCGTGATGTCGCTTGCAAAGCGACTACTACACGCATGTTTTTTGCGCAGCAATGTAGTAGCCGCTTTATAAGCGGCCCAACCGGGCTGCGTGATGTCGCTTGCAAAGCGACTACTACAAAAAGCCCCGTACGGTCACTCTGTAGGGCGGGTGACTCACCCGCCGTGTA
>JAGYOL010000231.1 GCA_018399555.1 Kiritimatiellia bacterium
TCAACCGGCTTTACTTCGCCGACAATTCATCATCTTTTTCCGGCAGTGGTTCATTCGATTACGTGCGCTGGACCGAAGGTGTGTTCGCGCCTGTGCCCGCGCTTAAAGGCACACTAATCCTGGTGCATTGATTCCAGCCGGAGTCCGCAGTCCTCACCCCGAGCCTATCTCGAAGAGTGAAGGTGGGTAGGGGTGATTTGATTTGAGATGGCTAATGTTATTGATTAACAATAAAAGGGGGAATTCATGATCTTTTCAAGAGGCACAATAGTGTTGATGGCGTGTGTTTTGGGTGCAGTGGCGGCTGGGGCGGTGGGCGAGGACGCCCTGCGGGAGCTTCGCTCCGAACGAAAGCGGCTGGCAGAGCGTCCGCGTCGCCTGATCGCCAATAACGACGGTTGCGACGCGTTCTATTTTCCCAGGGCGATCGAGCCGACCGTGGAGAACTTTCTGGGGCGACGTCTGGCTTTGCTGGTGGGCAAGCAGGCGGGGACGGTGTCGTACTGCACGATCAGCTCCGGGTTCGGGTTCTTTACTCACAATACCAGGATCGGTGAAGTGCTGACCAGGCAGGGGGCGGACTACGGCATCAGACCGAACATGCGGAATATAACGGCGGATCTGATCGAACAGGGCACGGATACGTTGCGGGCCGTCACAGAATACGCGCACGCCAACGGTCTGGAGTGCTTCTGGTCTATGCGCATGAACGACACACACGATGTTGCGCATAAACCCAACAAACCGTATTTGCTTTATCCGCAGTTAAAAGAAGAGCATCCGGAGTGGTTGGTCGGAGAGGTGGCCAAGCGCACGAAAAACGGACGCTGGAGTTCCGTGGATTACGGTCGTCCTGAAATCCGCGAGTTGGCTTTTCGCTATATCGAAGAGGTGTGCCGGAACTACGACGTTGACGGTATTGACCTCGATTTCTTCCGGCACCTCTGCTATTTCCGGAGTGTGGCCAACGGAGGCAAGGCCAGCCGGGCTGAGCTTGACGGCATGACCGCCCTGATGCGGCGCGTCAGGGAGATAACCGAAAAGGTCGGCATGGAACGTGGGCGTCCGATCCTGGTGCTGATGCGGGTTCCGGATTGCGTAGAGTTCTGCCGCGCCTCCGGTCTGGATATCGAGACGTGGCTGGAGGAGGGCTTGTTGGACATCCTTGTGACGACCGGTTACTTCCGGTTGAATCCGTGGGAGTACAGTGTCGCGATGGGGCATAAGTACGGGATAAAGGTGTATTCGTCATTGGATGAGAGCCGGGTTAAAGGCGAGACCCGTTTCAAACGGAGATCCGTAGCCGCTTACCGGGGGCGGGCGGCAAATGCCTGGGCGGCAGGGGTTGATGGACTTTATCTCTTCAATCTTTACGATGTTCAGCGTGATTCGCCGCTGTGGGTTCAATTGGGTGATCCGGTTAAATTAGCGTTTACAGACAAACTCTATTTTGTAACCAATCGTGATGACAATCTTGATTATTGGCTGTCCGGTGGTAAATCATATCGGAACACTCCGCTGCTTACGCCCGCCGCACCGGCGATTCTGGAGCCCGGCAAAAAGTTCAATACTCGCATAACCATTGCCGATGATGCGGCGGCGGCGGTGGAAGCGGGGTTGAAATCTGCGGTGACACTGCACCTCAACTTGCCGGGGATCAAGGACGCGGCAACGGTTCAGGTCGTGTTGAACGATAAAGAGCTGTCCGCTGGAGTGCTGAAAGACGGGTGGGTGGATCTTGCGGTTGAGCCCGCGTCTTTGCGTAAGGGGGCAAACGATCTGGCGGTAACGTGCGGCGCCGCCGGCGGACAGAAGCTGTGTGACGCGGTGTTGCAGGTCGCGTACAGCAAAAAAGATTGAGGCAGAACGACCCGGAGTGTCCGATATCGCCTGTCGCTATTGGGCGCAGAGTCATTTTGACCATGAAAAAAATGAAGCTTTGTGAAAGAAGATGCGTATGAAGTTTAATGATATGACGGGAGCGTATGTGGCATTGTTCACACCCTATACCAAGGACAACCGTGTCAACGAGGAGATGGTGGGTCGTCTGGTGGAGTATCAGCTCGCGGGCGGTGTGCGCGGATTTTTTGTTGGCGGCACCACCGGCGAGGGCATGCTGCTGACTCTGAATGAGCGTAAGGCGGTGCTCGATGCTGTAGTCAAGGCTAATTGCGGGCGTGGTAAGATCATTGCGCACGTTGGCGCGGTGCGGACCGAGGACGCGGTTGCTCTGGCGAAGCACGCGGCCGATGCGGGAGCGGACTGGGTATCGTCCGTGCCTCCGGTTTATTTCGCGCAGAATTTTGAGGGAACGCTCTATCACTACAGCCAGATTGCGAAAGCGACAAATCTGCCGTTCATGGTGTACGCTTTCTACTCCCAGGTTGTGCCGGAGCGCGATGTTAAGCTGTTCCAGATTAGCAACCTGCAGGGCATGAAGTTCACCAACGCGGATTTCTACAGCATCCAGCAACTGCAGTGTCTACTGGAAAAGCCCGCACTTTTCTTGTGCGGCAGGGACGATCTGATGGTGGGCGCGTTGGCGATGGGGTGCTTTCAGGGCGGGATCGGCACCGCCTACAATATGTTGCCTCGTCATTTTGCAGAGATATGTCGGTTGGTGCTGGAGCAGAACGACGCGGCATCGGCAAGACCGCTGCAAGCCGAGGCCAATGCTCTAATCGCTCTGATGTTGAAATATCCAAGCATGTCTTATACGAAGGCTATGATGCGTTTTATCGGGCTGGATTGCGGTACGTGTCGGGGTCCTATTCCGCCACTGAGCGAAGACGATTACGCAAGGTTCGCGGCAGAGCTGAGGGAGCAGGGGATCTTGCGGGAAGTAGTGGATAATCTATCATAAGTGAAGGAGCCGTGCAGCTGTGCCGCAAAATATCAAAACAAATGTCAAATATCTTAACTACGACCCCGCTTGGTTCCGGCTACGCTGGGTTAGACGAATTGGAATCGGCTCAAGAGAATCTTAACAAAAAGGGATTTAACATGAAAAATC
>JAGYOL010000232.1 GCA_018399555.1 Kiritimatiellia bacterium
CCTCGTCTACTTCGCAACCTGACGCACGGTCAGCTTTACGTATTGCGAGAACTGCGCATTCTGTTCGATGTAACGGAAGACGAGGATAGTAAGCAGAACGTTAATGTATTGGAGAAAGTCTTCCGGGGATCACTTACTGGTGCTGTGAAACGCGAGCTGAACCAGTTGCGCCGAACTGGCGTAACGGGGGACCCTCTTCTCAAACATTTGATTCGGATCTACGATCAGCATAGTCTGAAAGATGTCTCGGCGCGGCGAGACCTGACTATGGCCGATAAATCTGTTCCGCGCGTGATCTGTAGTGAAGCCTTCGTGTTGTAGCGAGCTACTTCACACAGTTGATATGTGAATGCGGCAAAGCGCAGCCTTGGCTTTTGAAAAACAATATTTGCACCAAATTGAACTGCCTCGTTCGGTGATCGAACCCTCTGCTCGGGTTCTCATCCCTCCCGTATACAGGAAAGACCAGCTTATTGCTGGTCTGAAATGGCGGAGAGGGAGGGATTCGAACCCTCGGTGCCACAGGGGCACACAGCATTTCCAGTGCTGCACCTTCGGCCACTCGGTCACCTCTCCGTGTCGTAAACTCTGATATACAGTGCTCTGAGAGCCTGCAAAGAGCCGTATTTATACAGTTTTAATGCGGGGAACACAATAAGAATTTCAAGAAACCGGCGCAAAATGTCACCATCTGTCTTTATAAAGTCCAGCAATTCTGCTAGGATCTTCGGCAATCGGAGGTAAATGTATGAATACAAGATTGCTGTTTGTGCTGGCAGCTCTACCCCTGGTGATCAGGGCAGCACCGAAAATTCCGACTGACGTTCGGAACAGACCCAACATCCTCTTTGTTCTGGTGGATGATCAGCGGTTTGACTCGCTGGGTTGTGCCGGTCATCCTCACATAAAAACGCCGGTGATCGATAAACTGGCTGCGCAGGGGGTCCGTTTTGAAACGACCTTCGTCTCGACCGCCATATGCATGGCCAGTCGCGCCTGTCTTTTCACGGGAATGACCGAGCGCAGCCACGGTTACACCGGCGGGCCATCAACCAGAATTATTCCCGGAGATGTGGATACAAGTTTCCCCACGCTGTTGCGGCAGGTGGGTTACCGCACCGGGTTTTTCGGTAAACAGCATGCCGGGTTTCAGGAGGGCGAGAAAAAGGCTATGAGCCGCATGTTCGACCGGTGGGAAAAATTGGGTCGCAATCCCTATTTCAAGAAGATGCCGGACGGCACGGAGCGTCATGTGGCGGAGATTATCGGTGATGCGTCGATCGATTTTCTTGAAGAGCAGCCGGAAGAGCAGCCGTTCTTTCTCTATATGAGTTTCAACATATCGCATGCCGAGGATGGCGACAAGCGGCCGGGCATTGGCCATTTCCCCTGGCCGAGGCGGGAGGATGGACTTTATGAGGATATTGTTCCGCATGAACCCACGCTTGATCGTGAGAAGTACTTTGCTGTTCTGCCGCAGTTTCTGCAGAAGTCATTGAACAGGGAGCGTTATTTCTGGCGGTGGGATACGCCCGAAAAATACAGAACAAATATGCGTGCCTACTATCGCATGCTGACCGGCATGGATCGCATTGTCGGACGGGTTCTCACCAGACTGGCTGAGATAGGAGCGGCGGATGATACGATTGTGATCTACTCGGCTGACAACGGCTTTTACATGGGCGACCGCGGTCTGGCGGGAAAATGGTCGCATTTTGATCAGTCGTTGCGTGTTCCGCTGATAGTCTATGATCCACGCTTTCCCTCCGACAAGCGTGGGCGGGTTGTTTCCGAGATGGCGATGGGCATTGATATTTCGGCGACCATTCTGGAGGCAGCTGGTGTCGCGGTGCCAGAAAAGTATCAGGGGCGTCCGCTGCAGCCGCTTTTGAGCGGCATTGTGCCGCCGGACTGGCGCACTGATGTGTACTGCGAACACCATATGCGCCATTCCGCCATTCCAAAGTGGTATGGTGTGCGCGGTTCGCGTTATACTTACGCCAACTACTATGAAGAGGGGGTTGAACTGCTTTATGATCTGGAGAAAGACCCGACTCAGTTCACCGATCTTGCCGGGAACGCCGAGTATGCCGGGGTTCTCAAACGTATGCGCACACGTTCTGAAGAGTTTGTGAAGCAGTACACGCGTCCGGAGATTGAACAGCTCAAGCGCGAATTTGAAGCTGAGTTGAAATCAAAAAAGGGTAAGCGGTGAAGGTTGCGGGGCGCAACGGCTTTTAAGGGTGCGATTCCGCATAATTTTGACTGGATTTATCACGTTCAATTTGATACAAGTGTTGCTCTATTTCGCTTTTAAGGCGATTTTGTGCTCGTACAGGCTGGTATGGCTGACTGCCTGGCGGGTTAACATGGTAACTATGAAAGAGGTTCATAATGCCTAAGATGAAGTCAAAGAGGGGCGCGGTCAAGCGCTTTAAAATGTCGGCCACGGGTAAGATTAAGCGTACTCAATCCGGTAAAGCTCATATCAATGGGTATAAGCCGCAGAAGCGTAAGCGCAATCTCCGTGGGTACACTGTTGCGAAAGCATGTTTTGTGAAAACAGCAACCAGGATGTTGCAGGGTAATTGAGGAGATTGAGATATGCCGAGAGTAACTAATGCACCTGCATCAAGAGAACGCAGACGGCGCAGACTTGAGCTGGCCAAAGGTTTCCGCGGGAGTCGCAGCAAGCTCTTCCGCACTGCGACCGAGGCGGTTGACCGGTCTCAGAGGCTGGCGACGGCTCATCGGAAACTGCGCAAGCGCGATTTCCGAAGATTGTGGATTGCCCGCATCAATGCGGCGGCCCGCGCTGAGGGGATGAGCTACAGTCGTCTGCTCGAGGGTTTGAGGAAAGCGGAGGTGGAGGTCAACCGCAAGATGCTTTCCGAGATTGCGATTCACGATGCGGAGGGTTTCAAGAAGCTGGTGGAAATCGCGCGCGGAGCACTTGTCTGAGTGCATGGGTAAGCGATCAGATGAAAAAACCGTCCCGTCCGG
>JAGYOL010000233.1 GCA_018399555.1 Kiritimatiellia bacterium
TGTCCTCACCGACCACTTTAAGATAGAAGAGTGAAGAGTGAACCTCTCCAACCTTCCACCTTCCCTCAACTCTCTGTGACTCCGTGCCTCTGTGTTAAACTCTTCTCCACCCTACACTCTTCTCCTTTTGCGTACCAGAGTTATTATCACCAGCACCGCTGAAAGCAGCAGCAGGGCGACAGCAAGCGGCCGCTGCAGCATAAACATCAGATTGCCTTCTCCCAGCACCAGGGCGCGGCGCAGGTTGGTTTCCGCCATACCGCCCAGAATCAATGCCAGCAGGAAGGGGGCCGCGGGAAAACCGGTTTTGCGCATACCTACGCCGAGCACACCAAAGCCGAGCGCCACCCAGCAGTCCACCAGGTTGGAGCGCAGTGCGTAGGCTCCCATCAGGGAAAGCAGCAGAATGCCGGTATTCAGAAAGCGTCGGTCAATTTTGAGGGCCCCCATCACAAAGCGGGCGGTTGAAAGTGCCATGACAAACACAAAAAGATGTGCACACAGCATGATTGCCAGAATCGAGTATGCCAGCGGAGCGTGCTGTTGAAACAGCAGCGGGCCGGGCTGAATGCCGTGCAGAATAAATGCGCCGATCAGTACTGCCGTGACAGAGTCGCCGGGTATGCCCAGCGAAAGCAGGGGGATCATCGCACCCGAGGTGGCGGCGGTTTTGCCGGATTCCGCCGCAGCTATACCTTTGGGCTCGCCATCTCCGTAGGTGTCGCCTTTACCCGCCTGCTGACAAGCTGCGCTGTAACAGAGAAAAGCGGCGATGTCGGCCCCCGCACCCGGTGTACTGCCGGTGAAGGTGCCGATCAATGAACTTTTCACAGTTGTCCAGGCGCAGCGTTTTATATCTTTCACGTGTGGCAATTCAAATAATTTCATTTTGCCGCCGGGCTGAACGGTTGGTGCGCTGTTATTGCCCGAACCGAGCACTTCGGCAATGGCGAAGAGCCCGATCAATGCCGGAATAAAGGGCATGCCCTCCATCAGACTGACACTGCCGAAGAGGTAACGCGGATAACCGGAAACCGGGTCCATGCCGATGGTCGCGCAAAGTAGACCCGCCACAGTGGCTATCGCACCCTTGATCAACGAATCACTGGAGAGCGCGGTAATTAGCGATAAACCCAGCACCGCGAGCGCGAAGAACTCTGTCGGACCGAAACTGAGCGCGAAACGCGATATCTGAGGAGTCAAAAAAATCAGCAGCAGAGTGCCGATTAAGCCGCCAGTCAGGGCTGAGAGTGCCGAGAGCGACAGTGCCCGTCCCGCTTCGCCGCGCTGCATCATCGGATAGCCGTCCATTAGAGTGGCGGCGGAGGCCGGTGTGCCCGGAGTGCGGAAAAGAATGGCCGGTACCGTGCCGCCGTAGATGGCCCCGCAGTAGATGCCGACCAGCAGCGATATCGCCGGCATTATATCAAGCTCAAAGGTGAACGGCACCAGCAGCGCAACTCCCATTGTGGCGGACAGTCCCGGTATCGCGCCGACCAGCATGCCAGCCGTAACCCCCGCGAAAAGACACAGCCAGACCGCCGGTTCAAGCATCAGAATCAAACTCTCAGAAAATATTTCAGTCATCAACCAATCCATCCTCTCGGCAGTACAACATTCATTATAACTCCGAAAACGCCGTATAAAGCGAAAGCGGCTATGCAACCCGCCGCCAGAGCCCTGACAGCATCACGGTAACCGAGAATCCACAGCGTTACCGCACACATCAGAGCCGTGGAGCTTATAAAACCAAGTATCGGCATGAAAACAAGATAAAAGATGATCGCTAAGGTCAACAGCGGCAGACGCCAGGGTGAACTTCCACCGTTTCCGGTTTCAGAGCTTTCCGGTAAAACCATGCGCTGTGACAATGCAATTCCGCTCAGTGCCAGCAATGCCATCACAACCGCCAGAAAGAGAGGAAAACCGCCCGGGCCGGAGTGGGCATCCGCCGGACGTGGAAAACGCGCGGCAGTGATGCCGGCCACCATGGCCGTCAGCAGTGTCAGCAGAAAAGCAATTCTGTTTGCAAATGTTGTCGATCTCATTGTGCCAGCCCCAGTTTTTTCATTGTGGCGTCAACCTCCTGTGCCTGCGCGGCGGTCATCTCCAGAAATTCGGCAGAGCCCAACGGATGCAGATTCATGCCGGATTGCGCGGCGAATTCCTCGAATTCTGCGGAGTTGATTACATCCTGAAAGGCCGTAAACAACTTTTCACGGATTTTTGCCGGAACTCCCTTCGGCAGGGCCAGCCCGCGCCAGGTGCCGAAGACTAGATCATATCCCTGTTCCTGGCAGGTCGGTATCTCCGGGAAACCTTTGAGACGCTCCGCACTCATGATTCCGAGCAGTTTGAGCTGCCCCGATTCAACATAGGTTTTGAGTTCCGCCGGACTCACAGTTACCGCGTCAATATGCTGACCGAGCAGAGCCGTGATCGCCTGCGACGCGCCGTTGAAAGGTACATGTGTGGCCGGCATCTCCGCCGCCTCCGCGAGCATCGCCGCTCCCAGATGCCACACCGCACCGGCACCGGAGTTGCCGATAGAGGGGGTAGTGCCGTTTTGCGCTTTTTCTGTGAAATCCTTGAGGTTCTCCGCAGCAAAATCGGTGCGTACCGCCAGTGCCGCCGGATCCATATTCAGCAGCATAAGCAGATCAAAGTCCTCGTAGGTGAAGGGGGCAAGTCCCTGCACCGGCAGCGAAATCAGCTCGAAGGTGGTCATCAGAACCGTGTGCCCATCTGCCGGAGCTATCCGTCCGGCAGCATGCCCGATTGCACCGCCGCCGCCGGTGATGTTGCTGACCAGCACCGGCACGCCGAGACGCTTTTCGGCTTCATGCGCCAGTTTCCGCGACAACAGATCGGTCCCTCCGCCCGGTGAGAAGGGACAGATCAGGGTGACCGGACGTTGAGGGAAAGTTCCGCTTCCAACCCTCCGC
>JAGYOL010000234.1 GCA_018399555.1 Kiritimatiellia bacterium
ATCTGCTTGGGATTGATGGCGGATTTGAAACCGGTCCTGAAATCGAGGGTGAGTTCGGTTCGCAGTTCACGCTTGAGATCGATGAAAATGAGGCGATCATGCGGGCGCTGGTCAACCGTGATGATTATCGTGCAGCCCGTTTGGAACTCGAGGCTCAGGCCCGGCGGGTGGATATAGCGCGTGCCGGGCATCTGCCGAGTGTGATGTTGGAGGCCACTGCGGGTAATCGTCGGGATGCGCATGACACATCGCGCGACCAGGATGTGGCCAGTGTGGGCGTAGGTGTTTCACTACCGATATTTGAGGGGGGGATGATTGCAGCTGAAATCCGGCGGGAACGCGCCAATCTTGCGGCAATGCGTGCGAAGTTGCGCGAAGAGGAGTTGCGCATCCGGCTGGAGGTGGAGACTTCAATCCTGAACATCACCTCATCGCTTGAGCGTGTTAAGGCCACCGAAAAGAGCATTGAGCAGGCCACGGAAAGTTTACGGGTAGAGCAGGAAAAATACCGATATTCCAAGGGATCGATCACCGACGTTCTGGATGCGCAGTACGATTTACTGAATGCTCAGGTGAGTCACTATCGCGCATTGGCGGATCATAGTACAGCGATTGTACAGTACAATCTGGCGGTTGGAAAAGATTTGATCGGCGGAGAAAAATAATGTAGTCACTGCGTCATAAGTAAAGGGAATTTTCAGGAGAGATAATATGAAAGAGAGAAGATCAGTTTTAATGGTAATCGTGACCTGCTGCATGGTCTTGATAATGGTGGGAGGATGCGGCAAGACGGAGCAGAGCGGCAGAAAGTCGAAACCGGCGGCATTGGTGAAAACTGCGGTGGCGGAAACGACCAATCTGGTTGAGCTGATTGAAACCACTGGAGATATTGTGGCAGTAAACACGGTGACGCTGGAGGCTACTGTTGAGGGTCCGATAGCGTGCTGTCCATGGCGCGAGGGTGATTGTGTAGAGCGTGCCGGCATGAAACTGATTGAGATTCATCGTCCGCTTTACAGGCAGGAACTTGCGGCGGCGGAGGCGGTCAGAGATTTGGCGCAGGCGAAGCTGGATGATCTCAAAGCCGGGGCCAGGCCTGAAGAGATCAGTCAGGCCAGAGAAACACTGCGGCATTTTGAGGATTGCACTGCTTTTGCAGAGGCTGACCTGAAACGTATCCGTTCGCTGGTCGCCAGTGGTACGCTGCCGGCGGAAATGGCAGAGAGGGCTCGGGTGGATTTTGTTAAATGTCAGACACAACTAGGTTCCGCCAGGGAGGAGCTTGCTATGTTGGAGGCCGGACCGACCGTAACCGAGATTGCGGTTGCGCAGGCTGCTGTGGATGAGGCGGAAAGCAGAGTGGGGCTGGCACAGGCTCGGCTGGATGAGTGTTCGCTGGTAGCCCCGTTCCCTGGTATCATTACCGAGGTATATGTTCGTGTGGGAGACCTTGCAACGCCGCGCGCGAAGTTGCTTAAAATGATTGATCCAACCTCGCTGGTTGTCAGAACCGGGTTGCCTGAGAGCAGTTCGGCTCACATCAGAACCGGCACTGCTGCCACGGTCACACTGGACGCATTTTCCGGTCAAAAATTTAAGGCACGAATTTCCAGGATTTATCCCCGGATCGAAGCTGATTCCCGAACGCGCATCGTTGAAGCCGAGTTGATTGACCCGGTTGAATTGCTGCCGCGGATGTTTGCCAGAATCAAAACACAGGGGCGCGTTTTTGATGATGCGGTTATGGTGCCGACTAAAAGCATCACGACGACTCCGCGCGGGCAAACGGTTCTGTTTGTAGTCCAAGACGGCAAGGCTGTTCAGCGCAAGGTTACAACCGGGATTGAGCAGGCCGATATGATTCAGATTACAGAGGGATTACAGGCTGGAGAGGTTGTGGTCACGGTCGGCAACCTGAATCTGCGTGACGGCATTGCAATACGGGTTGGCAATGCCGCTGAGACAGGTGCCAAGGCCGGAGCGGCGCAGAGCATGGAAGCTGAAAACCCGGAGGGAAGTGAAGCATGAAACTGACCGAACTGGCATTGAAACGACCTGTTGCTGTAACGGTACTTACGTTGGCAACGGTAATCACCGGCTATTTCAGTCTGACTCAGCTGGATGTCAACTATCTGCCGGATATCTCCTATCCGATGGTGAAGATTCACATCTGGTGGCGTGGAGCGACCGCTGATGATATTGAAAACAACGTTGCCGATCCATTGGAAGAGGTTATCGCGACGGTGGATGATCTGGACTACATAGAGTCTTCAAGCATGGAGGGTATGTACACGCTTCTGGCCAACTTCAAATATGGAGTGGATGTTGAAGTGGCGTTTCAGGATGTTGTGGCAGCCATGGGACGTGTCACCAAACGGCTGCCGCGTGATATGGATCCGCCGGTGATCATCAAGGCTGATCCATCGCAGTTGCCGGTTATCGAGGTTCTGTTGACCTCCGAGGAACATGATCTCGTCTGGTTGCGTCAATGGGCGGAAGAGTGGCTGGTTGACCGGCTGGTAAGTGTGGATGGAACTGCAGGTGCTGAGGTTGTGGGTGGTATGGAGCGGGAGATTCGCGTCCATCTGGATCCTGATCGTCTGCAGGCCTACGGTCTTACACCTGCCTGTATTTCACGTGTGCTCGGTGAAGAGAATATTGAAACTTTCGCGGGACGTGTCACGGTTGAGATGCGTGAGTTTATCGCCCGGACAATGGGCGAATTTGAAAGTCTTGATGAAATTGCCGATGTTGTGGTGTCGGTGACTCCGAGCGGGGAAGAAATTTATCTCCGGGATATAGCCCGGATTGAGGATGCACATGCCGAGATGCGCATTCACACTCATTTCAACGGCAAGCCCTGCGTTGAATT
>JAGYOL010000235.1 GCA_018399555.1 Kiritimatiellia bacterium
TTAAAACGGATAGCCTTGATACTGTTAAGGTTCATGTAGCGCTGAAACCACACCTTGCCCAGCATCTCGGCAAAAACAGAGTGCCCGCTTAAACTGCCAAGCTCTATGTGAAACTCCCAGTGCAGATTGCTGGCTAATGTCTGATCAGGAGTGTCAGCACACACAAAACGATCTACCTGCATCGCTTTTTTCAGCAACTGACGCAACTCATCCTCGCCCGCACGAACAGCACACAGCCTCGCCGACTGACACTCAAGCGCTTCACGCAGCATCAGATCATTGTCGATCTCATCCATCGTCAACGTGCGAACGCGGCAACCAGCCAAAGCACGGTTTTCAACATAACCGTCAATCTCAAGCATGTACAAGGCCTCAATAACCGGTATCGTGCTCACACCAAGCCGCCTGGCTATATTTTTGCGCACCAAACGCTCCCCAGCCTTCAATCTTCCCGAAAGAATGTCATTTTTAAGCACATCATAAACTCTGCGCGACAAAGTGTTACGTGCCTGATCGCCATCCGGCACATTACCGAAAGCATAATTTGCCATAAGACCCCCTTTGTTGGATTTTAATATATCAAATTTGTCAAATATTGTCAAACATCCTTTTTTTTAAGTTGATTCTTTAATTAAAATATATCATAATCATAACAATCAACTACAAAAAACGAGCACTTGGATAAGTGTAACACTGTAGCACAACATGATGTTACGAAAAGGCAGTTTTATGAATTCAACTGAACGGGTACTGGCAGCTCTGGAACTCAAATGTCCTGATCGCGTTCCGATTTTAGAGTTTGTTGTGGATGAAAAGGTGGCGCGGGCAGCCGTGCCGGGCTGTCGCGATGTAGCCGACGCTATGGATCAGCTCGGCATGGACGGGGTCGGTTGCGGAGCGTTTTTTAACACAGTGGCGAAATATGACGATGGCTCATACACCGATGAATGGGGTGTTCGCTATAAACTTGGAGTTGAGGTTGTCGCTCATCCGATGGAAGGTCCTGTTAAAAGCCTGGAGCAGGCGGCAAAGTGGCAACCGCCTGATCCTGATGCACCTGGGCGGCTGGGCAGACTGCCGGATTTGGTCAAACGTTACAAAGGCAGACGGGCGATCTGCTTTCATCATCGTGCGGCTTTCATGTGGTCGGCCTATCTGATGGGCATCGACAATCTGCTGGTAGCTTTTCTGCTGGAACCGGAACTGGCAGATCTGCTGATGGACAAAGTGCTGGAATGCAATATCCGAATTGTGCGTAACGCGATTCGCGCCGGTGCTGAGGTTATCATCCTCGGGGATGATTACGCCGACAACCGCAGTCCGCTTTTCAGCCCCGAGCTTTTCAAGTGCTTTATTTTCCCGCGCCTCAAAAAGATGATAGACTCCATTCATGCCGAAGGTGCCAAAGTTATTAAACACAGCGACGGCAATATCTACCCACTGCTGGAGATGATTGTTGCTGCCGGCACTGACGGCATCAATCCTGTTGAGCCTACTGCCGGCATGGCGCTGGCGGAGGTGAAAAGGCTAGTAGGCGACAGGGTATGCGTGACCGGCAATATAGACTGCGGTCAGCTGCTGCCCTACGGGACAACTGCTGAAGTTGAAGAGGCTGTACGCCAGGCAATCGCCGATGCCGCGGTTGGCGGCGGATATATTCTCACTTCATCCAACAGCATTCACTCATCATGCAACGCGCAAAATTTCATAACCATGATTAACGCATGTCATAAATACGGCATATATTGAAATGAATTTAAAAACCGGCAAATTATATTGTTTTATTATGCTGATCGTTGCGTTGATGATCACGCCCCTTTTGGCTGAGCAACAACCAAATGTGCTGATAATCCTGACCGATGATCAAGGTTACGGTGACCTTTCACTGCATGGCAACCCGCACATTAAAACACCGCATATGGATAGCTTAGGCAGATCCGGTGTTCGCTTTGAGCGTTTTTACGTCAACAGTGTCTGCGCCCCTTCCCGTGCGGCACTGCTGACCGGACGCTGGCCGCTGCGTACCGGATGTCATGGTGTCACCCATCTGCGCGAGGCCATGCGCTCCGAAGAGATCACACTCGCTGAAGTTTTTCAATCCGCTGGCTATCACACTGCGTGTTTCGGCAAATGGCATAACGGTGCGCACTATCCCTTCACCCCGCAAGGACAGGGTTTTGAAACTTTTTTGGGGTTCACCGCCGGTCACTGGAACAACTATTTCAACGCGACTCTGCTGCGCGGCAGTGAGCCTGAGAAAACCAAAGGCTATATCTCCGATGTTCTCACCGATGAAACCATTGGTTACATCACACAAGCGCAGAATAAACCATTCTTCTGTCTGCTGGCTTATAATGCCCCCCACTCCCCTTTTCAGGTGCCGGATAAATATTTTGACCGCTTCAAACAAGCCGGATTCGAAGACAATCTGGCGGCATTCTGGGGCATGGTTGAAAATCTGGATGACAATATCGGACGTTTACTGCTGGAAAATAAAGGCGCGTTTCCCAATGACCGCACGCTGTTTATTCACAACGGCATTGATGAACATAACAAGTGGCCGGGCGCAGTGCGAACGCAGCAGTACCGGCTTGTAAGAAAAATCAAAGGAGCGGCGGCCGGTTCATCGGCTGTTAATGCCGACCATACCGTGGGCGCATGGCAACTCTATGATATGATTGATGACCCCGGGGAGAAAAAAAATCTCGCCGCAAAAAAACCCGATGTTGTCGAACATCTGGCAACTCTTTATGATGAGTGGTATGCCGACATCTCAACGCCACCACCATGCTTCTTTGTCGGAGCCCCAGACATCCAGATTACCATAATGGTGTTTTTCG
>JAGYOL010000236.1 GCA_018399555.1 Kiritimatiellia bacterium
CCATGGCGGTTTTGGGTTGCTATATATATTCCAGATGAAATAACCCTGCGGCCAATCGTTACGGGTTAAAATTTCGTTCGACAAATTCTGTTAAATAGGTCAGAATATCGTCTATTTCCAAAAGGTCAGTCAGTCGAGGTTCCGTTTATGCAAGTTAATACCGAATCGCATATTTACACCGATCCTGTAAGCGAGGCATTCTGTCCCAAATGCGGTGAGGCGCTGAGTGTTGAAGGGTTGCCTGCGTTCACGAATGTGGAGTGTCCCAAATGCAAGCATCAGTTTCAGGTGCCGGCGCGTTTCGGTTCCTTTCTGTTGATCGAATTGTTGGGAGCCGGGGGCATGGGTGGTGTTTATCGCGCCAAAGATGAAGCACTCAACCGGGAAGTCGCCATCAAGGTGATGTTGCAGAGTCTTGGCGACGATGTTGATTTTGTCGAAACCTTTCAACGTGAGGCTCAGGCTGCAGCGCAGCTGAATAATCCTCATATCGCTCAGATTTATTCTTTCGGCCAGCAGTATGGACAGCCCTATATTGTCATGGAGCTGGTACCGCATGGCAGTCTTGAGCAGCTTATGATTGATTGCGACGGTGTGGAGCCCTCCGTTGCGATCACGATCGGCGCTCAGATAGCTGAGGGTTTGAAAGAGGCCTCGGATGCCGGTCTTGTGCATGGCGATGTAAAACCGGAAAATATCCTCTTTGATGATGAGGGCAATGCCAAGCTGGTTGATTTCGGCCTGGTGGCACTCAGTTCAGGCAATGCCAACGAGGTCTGGGGTACACCATTTTATATTGCGCCCGAAAAAGTCCGCCGTCAGAAGAGCGACCACCGTTCGGATATCTACTCGCTCGGAGCAACAATCTACCATGCCATCGCCAACCGCCCGCCGTTTGACGGGCCCGATGCGACTGCGGTCGTCAAAGCCCGTTTCGAGGCTCCGCCCAAACCTCTGAGTGAGGTTGTCGGGCACGAGATTCCCGCTGAGGTTGAAGCTTTGATACAACGCATGCTTGAGACAGACCCCGCCAAGCGTTATCCGACCTATGGTTCGCTGCTGGGCGATATGAAGCGTTATCTTTCTAAAACAGGCCCGGTTTCCCTGAAAAAAAGCTCGCGACGGATCATGATCAAGGGTAAACAGGCGGTCAAATTTGACCGCCATTCCACGCAACGCGCATTTACCGGACAGATAGCGACAGACGGCACGGTGACGCAACTGCCCGAGGACGACGAAGAAAATGTCCAAGTGCAGGGATGCCGCAAGATGGTGATCGGCTTGATCATGTTACTCCTGGGACTGGCCGCGTTGGGCGGTGTGATTTTTGCTGCAGTTCATGTGAAACGTAAAAAAAGTGCCGAGCGTGAGATGGTCGCTCTGGTTGACCGGCAACAGAAGGTGGTCGACGCCGGTTTGAAAGCGATAGATGTGGCCGGTAGAAATGCCGCCAAGGTCAGGAAATTTGAGCCGGAGGCTATGCTTTATGCCGATGAAGCCGCCCGGGTGGCGGCCACAGTTCTCGGTGAGGAGGTGCGTGCACGTATGGTTCCGCCTGAGCCGGTTGTCAAAATTGCCGCAGCTGCCGCGGATCAGGCCGTAGCTGCCGTCGGCACAACCAATCAGACGGAAGTTGCTTCAAACCGGGTTGAGATGGCTTCACCATCGCCCGCCGGCACCGTTTCATCCGCTGCCGCAGATGAGCGCGTAAGTGTTGATTTCCCCGAGGGTGAAATGCCGCGCGATGACGACCATCCGGTTGTAAAAACCGTGCATTCGATGTATATGGATGCCTATGCCGTCAAGATTGCCGGAGTTATTGCGGACCAGGTGGTGGCGGAATTGAAGACCAGCCAGCAAAAGCTTGAAAAACTGCAGCAGAGTACCCCCGCTGGCGATCGGGATGTGCTGTCAGCAACTTATAAGCAAATGGTTGCGCTTTACGAGACTATGAAAAATAAAGTCTCGGGAATGGCCTACATAGATGAGATTAAGAATGTCCCCAACCTGACAGCAAATCTCAAGATTTCGCGCAATTCGGTTATGGCAGACCTTGAAACACTGGAACAGCAGCGTCGTTTGGAGAAAGCCGAACAGGAGCGGCTGGCTCGTAAAGCTGCGGAAGATGCGCGCAGACAGGCTGAAATGGAGGTTGCCAAACAGAAGGTTCTGAGTGAACGTACACGGATCGCGGCTGTTGAGGAAGAGTGTGTCGAGTCGATTGTGAACTTCCGTTTTAGTGTTGCTATACGCACTCTCAATGCGCTGAATGACGAAATTGAAACCGACAAGGGAAGATTGGCGTTAATGACCGCCAAAGATCGCGTCAACCGGATCGAAGAGTTTCATAAATATATGGTCGAGCATGCCAAGGGGTATAAGAGCGTCAGAGGATGGAACGTTACCGATGCCAATGACAGATGGTTGATGGTAGGCAACAGCAGAATCTTCTGGAAGGATTTTTATACCGAGCAGTACACCGAGGCGGCGGAGCTGATAGCCTTCAATGTGACCAACCCTGAGGTCAAAGAAAGTATGCGTATTCGCGAATACACCCACTTGATGGCCAACGCGGCTCTCTTTTTGAATGCCTTTTATCCCGACAAACCCGCCGCTCAGCGGTTTGCGAAGAAACTGGCCAATGATGCTGCTGAACAGTTTGCAGTGGAGGCAGATATCATAAAATCACTTGTTCCTCAATATTTTGAATAACGAATGCCAACGCGGGTTCGACCCGCCTGTCTGCGCCTGCCTGTCAGGCAGACAGGTGCGTACGCACAGGCAGGCAACCCAAGTTTAGTAGTCGCTCTGCCGTGCCACGGCGTAGTT
>JAGYOL010000237.1 GCA_018399555.1 Kiritimatiellia bacterium
TCGCGCAGCAGAGAAACCGAATCATCCCCCGGCTTATTTAATAGGTCGAAAAGATTGTCAGCGAAGCCCCCGGTGAGAGGCGCACGTTCATCCGCAGCCAACATGCGGGTATGCCAGCACTCGCTATCCTGGACAGCATCCATGACATAAAGGCGTGTCAGTTCTTCATGGAAAATCAGCCCCAGCGTCTGATAAGAACGTGCGGGATCGGCTTTCACCCAATAGGTGGCGGGAACGTAAAGTCCTTCCCCGGGTTTCAGTTTAATTCTGCGTATCCCATCACTGCCTGCAACCTGAAATACGGCTAATCCACGAAGTGCAGTTAACAGGCGGGGTGCATTAACAATGGAGACGTTGTCGGGAATTCCCGACCGCGAAGCCCGGGCATATTCCAATTGTGTCAGCCCTCCCTGAGTGACGACATCCTTTACAGCTTCTATAGGCTTCGAACGGATCATTGTTTATGAGATAAGAGGTCCATAATAAGTAAAACGCTACGCTCTGTGGAATGTGGAGCAAAATCCAACATCCAACAAACTGTATTTATGTAGCATACCAAAAAAACACCTAGTTGTCATCAGCCCGGCCTGCGAAACAGACGAGAAAACTGATCCCACCGCCAAGCACCATCCACCAGGGCCAGGCCAGCTTGAAGGGCGTTCCGAAAATCAGTGTACTCCAGTGGGGCAAAACATAGGGTTGCACCAGCAGCACAATGAGCGCTCCGATCCACAAAGCCGCCACAGCGGAACGCTGATTGCCGCGTCTGGTTGCAATAGCGGTGACAAACACGCCGAACAGTCCGGCATACGAGAAAGTAAGAACTCCCAGCGCAAAATCAATCAGGCGCTGACCTCCGGCGGACTGCAGAAAAACGGCAGCAATGGAAAAGAGAGTCAAAGCTCCCCCCATAAACATCACAAAGCGACGGGACTGCTTGAGCTCCTGCCGCCTGTTCTCTTCTGAATCAAGTCTGGGCTGTTCTCTCTTTTTAAGCAGATTCTCACGCACCACACTGGCCAGCGAATTCACCGCCGAATCAAAGCTGCTCATAGAGGCTGCCAGCATCCCGGACAATGCAATCCCCAGGGCACCGGCCGGCAGTTCATGCAGAATAAAAAACGGGAAAATTTCTTTTGAACTCTCAGGTAAGGCCGCGGGAGCAAACTCTCCCATAGACTCGGGACACAGATAAAAAACATAGAGAAGAGCACCGATCATAAGAAAAAGCATGACTATCGGCACCTGGATAAAGCGGGACACAATCATTGAAACAGTTGCCTGGCGGGGAGATCTACAGGTAAGCAGACGCTGCACATTGTCGTGACAACATCCGTACTGCGCAAAAGTAAGCAAAGCGTATGCACCGCCGGCCGCCCAGATTGTATAGGGGTTATCCAGCTTGAATTCAAAGTTCCAGAACTGCAGTTTATTGCCACCCGGAGCCTCACGCAGCACATCCAGAATTCCGGAAAACCCCAGGGGAATCCGGTTCAGCAGAATACAGATGCACAGAACTGCCGCCCCGATCAGGATGACCACCTGCACGACATCGGTCCAGATTACCGCTTTGATACCTCCACACACCGTATAGAGGGTGGCAATGGTTCCGAGAATGACAATGGACGTGACCAGGGCATAAACCTCAATTGTTCCAAAAACAGTCATAGAAACCACTATGGAAGCAATGAAATGACGCGCACCGGCAACCAGCAGTGTGCCGACAACAAAGAACCAGGAGGCAGCGCTCTCGGCATCCGGCCCGAAACGTTGGCGCAGATAACCGTAGATGGTCATGGTGCCGGCACGGTAGAGGATGGGAACAATGCACAATGCGGCCATCACACCGCCTATCGTACTGCCGATCAGCAGAAGCATCCAGGTCAGGTTTCCGGTATAGGTTACCTGCGGCACCCCCACAAAGGTGCCGGCGCTCAGGGCAGTGGCGGCGACTGAAGCAGATGCGGCCCACCAGGGCATATTGCGATGCGAGAGAAAAAAGTCATCGGTATCAACCGTTTTTGATGATAGCCAGAAACCAGCACCGATAAGTCCCGAAAAAAACACGGCAACAATTATCCAATCCAGTAAAGTCATATAAATCCCAATAATCACTAAAAATTTAAAGCGCAGAAGCTCTTTGTTTTAAAACTAAGAAATCTGTCCTCAAAATGCGAAGATATCATACTTCAATCTGTTGATGATGGAATTATTAGTGATCAACGACCCCGCGTATGCGGGGAAATAATTCCCTTATCTATTCGCGGAGATTCGCGGGCTAAAAAAGTCTAACTCACACGGTTATCAAGCCAGTACTCGGATTTTTTAACGCCGTCATACTCATCTGACGGAGCATCCTCGACCAACGGCAGCTGGCCGATTTTATCGATCAGTTCCGCATTGGGTTCTTCAAGGGTACGTCCGATCTCCACACACTGGAACTCCAGGGCACTCTGCAGGTTGCTGAGATTAAGATCACGCACGGAACAGCCTGAACTCACAGCAAGGGCGGCAGCTGTGCCGGCAGCCTCTCCCATCCCCATACAGATAGGCACAACACGTGTAGAAGCAAGAGCCTCATGAGTAGCTGAGAAACATTTGCCAGCTACCATCAATCCCTCAAAATCTTTAACTATCAGCGAACGCAGGGGAACAGTATAGGCTTTTACATTCGTTGACTCAACCCATGTGCCCGCCGGTCGATGTATATCAATATGATATGCGCCCATGCAGACCGCATCATCAAACACACGCC
>JAGYOL010000238.1 GCA_018399555.1 Kiritimatiellia bacterium
CACGGCCCAGGCCGATGTCTTTCTGGCACCGCGCCCCGTTGAAGAGCTCTACAAATTCGAAAGCGACCGCCGGCAGCTCACGAACCTGATCAGCAATCCTGAATATGCCGAGGTGAAAGCGCGTCTGAAAAAACAGATGGAACTTTGGCAGGAGCTGACCCGCGACAGCGTACCGGAACGATTGTCGCCCGACAGATTTGATCGTGAAACCGGAGAGGTGATCAAGGAGTGGAGTCCCGGTATCACACCTGGAGAGGATATACAGGCTGAACGTTGCAACAACCCCGGCCCGCGTTGAGAGAGATGGTGAGAGGTTGAATGTGGTATTAGTGAGTTTAAGTGCGCTCGACTGGGTGCGCATTTCAGCCGGTGCAGTAACGCAATGCAGTTGACGCTCTGCGGACGGCACCAGGTACCAGTTGGGCCCGCCACGCTTGACTAAAGATTCAGTGCCTCTCTCAGCAGCGGCAGCAGGCGCAGTGCGATCTGTTCATTTCCGGCGGAATTGGGATGATCGGTCATGTCCCAATAGGGTTTCAGCCGGTTGGGTTTGACATCTATCTGCATATTCGGCAGGTAGAGACAACCGTACTGTGTGCAGACCTCGCGCTCCATCCGGGCAAAATTCCAGGCCAGACCGAAACGGTCACTGGTAAACTCCACCGAGTGCTCATTCCAGAAGTCACGATCACCGAAACATCCTGTGACAATCACCCGTGCTCCGGCCCTCTGAAAATCCAGGATCATGGTTTCCAGATCATCACGCATCATAGCTACCGTCCGACTGCGACGCCAGAAATCATTGGCACCCAGAGTCACAATCACGATATCCGGATCTTTTTTAAGAACATCCTCACGGTAACGCTGACGGGCACCTTCCAGCGTATCACCGCCTTTGCCGGCATTGACAACCCGAACGCCGGGCAGCATGCGGTCCAGATGATGGCTGAATTTCCCGTCTTTGCCGCCGCAGGAGGTCAGACTGTCACCCAGGCAGATCACGACCGGACGCCGGTCGCGCGTGATCTGCCGGAAGAGCGCACACCCGAGCACTAGTCCCAGGGTGAGTGCGCTACCGTAAATCTTTATTTTACTCAATATTGCAATTCTATTCATGGCTGTTGGAAAGCATTGTTTTCAGTGATGATGTGCCGATAGTGACACCACCACCGGCGATTCCGGTGAAAGGAGTCAGACTACCGCTCAGGCTTGATGGCCAGAAACAGGGGCTCCGCCGCATTCACGCCAGCTCTTGCGCAGTCGACACCCGCCAGCAGTTTGCTGTGTTCGTGCAGATGCAAAATGAAACCGGCGTTGCGGATACGTTCGAAAAGATCGATCCCGTAAAGTCGTACGTGATCCTCCTGACCGTAAAATTTCAGCCGCTCCGCCTCTGTGGTAACCGACGGATCATTTTCGCGGGTTGAGTGCAGGGCGGCGGCATACGGGGTTTGAAGTACAGCCGAGCCACCCTTTTTAAGCACACGGAATATTTCACTGAGTGCCTTGCTGTCATCCGGAACATGCTCCAGCACATGATTGCAGATAACAAAATCATAGCTTTCTGATTTTTCGATCAGATTCATCACATCCAGCTTGCGCACCTGCTCTCGGGATGGTATCAAATCACCGCGCACATAACTGGCGGGGCTGCAGCTTTCGATTGCGCGGCTGATGTGTTTTTCCGGCGCAATGTGCAGAACAGCCGCGCCAGCGAAGTGCTCCCACATGCCTAATGCTTTGAAATATAGCATCAGATGACGCTCGCGGTCATGACTGCGGCAGAAGGGGCACCAGAAGTTGTCAAAATCACTGCCTGTCCACTTCAGCTCTCTGAGATAAGATGAAACCGCCTGCCAGCCGCCCCGATATTTTGAGAACCGCAGAAAGCTTCTGCCGCAGATGCAGCACTGACAACGATTGCCCAAACCGTTGATAAAACGCCGGATCATCCGCACGAAGCCGACGCTATCCTGCGTTGCCCTGTAAGACATACCCATCTGATTCTCCCCCTCCCCGATATCAAACTCTTTAAAAATCAGACGCATTGTAGCATTTCAGAACAAAACATTTAATTCTCTTTTGCGGGAAATCTGAAAAATCAGCAATTTGTCCGGATTTTGTGAACTTCGTCAAATTGCAAGTGTGGCTTCGCCGGAGTAAACCGGCATTACGCCGGTGGCGGTTTTCAGCAACAGGGCTCCGTCCTCCCGTACTCCGCAAGCCCGGCCCGTCAGAGTCTCCCGGCCCTGTTGAATAGACACAATTTCGCCAGCCAGTGCGTCATAAGCGGCCATTCTCTCTGTCAATCCCGCAAAACCCTCTCGCTGCCAGAGATGGTATAGCGGTTCAAAAACATTCAGCATTGCGGCCAGCAGCCCGGCGCGGGGAAATACGCGTCCGGTTTCGAGCATCAGCGAGGTGGCCCGGGCACGCAGGTCAGCGGGCAGTGCCGCTGCATTCAGGTTGACGTTCAGACCCACGCCCGCCACAATATGACGCACACGGCAGTCGATTTCAGAGCGCATTTCACAAAGAATACCGCAGATTTTTTTCCCCTCGATCTGGATGTCGTTGGGCCACTTGATCCGCGGATGAAGCGCGCTGTCCAGCTGTTCAAGCGCCGTGGCAACGGCAATTCCGACTGTGAGCGGAAGTGAAGCGGCGCGGTTGATCGTAACTCCGGGGCGCAGCAGGAGAGAAAAGTAGAGATTTGCGTCCGCTGGCGAA
>JAGYOL010000239.1 GCA_018399555.1 Kiritimatiellia bacterium
CAGCGACTCGATTCCTTTTGCTTCTCGGTATTTCGATTTTCGCCTGCTCGCCTTGCGTTGATTTATTAATTCCGGCATAAAGACGTGTTGCAGAGGTGCTGCCGCTGAAGATGTTGTCGCCACTTATCACAAGATTGCCGGTTCCGGTTATCGGAGCGTCGAAATTAACGGTCATCGTTGTTGAGAACGCCTTGATTTTGCTGTCGTCCTCCAGGGTGATGGTGTCAAGCAGATTGATGACCGCGCTATTTTTGGTCAGGTAAAGCGCACCTTGGCTGTCGAATTCGTCATAGTTACCCGAGAGTATGAGCGGATGATCGAAGTTCATTACAGGGGCATAGTTGATCTTGAGGCAACCGCCGTCGAGCACCTCGATTGTTTTGCCGATAGGCACAGCACCGGATGTTTTATAAAAGAGATCGCCCTCGGCTACAACAGCGCCGTTAACGGCGCCGCTGAGAGTCGCGCCCGCGGCGATATCGATAAGCTCCGAGCTGACAGTTTCAGTTCCAGCGATATGCACCGTTCCGTCGTCGACTATGACCCACTTGGCACTTGTGACGGAGTCCACTGAAACCGTGTAGGATGAGTTCTGATCGAAATAAGCTATATTGCCATCCTGCTCCGGCACTGATAAACCGCCAGCCGTCCGGAACGCCGTCGGTATTCGGAGTTGCAGAGTGCAGATAAGACCACGCGCCGGAAAAGTCCGGTTGTTCAAAGCCGGGGTTGATGATTACGTTAGCTGATAGATGAGAAACATACAATAGTATTGCTAATAGAAGCGACGAACGATTAAAGGTTGTTTTTGTACCCGTTTTCATGACACTCTCCTTGTTAGATATGTAAACCTACAACTCAATCTTTTTTTTTACTGTAACATATATAAGTTATGATACAATTTAAAAATAAATTTTAATAGATGGCGGGTAAACCAGATTGGCAACGCCCGCTTCGTCACCGATCTTTCCGGACGCAACGGAGGCACAGAGAGTTGAACATATATAAAAATACTACGATCATACTTGTATTAGGTTTAACCGTCGGAGTGTTGCGGATTGCGGCTCTGGCAGATGCCTTTCTGCAGCCCCCTCAGTATGTCGGGCCGCCGCTGGAGTCACGTGCCCTGGATACTCGCGCATTTCAGGGTATATCCAGTCTGGCGGTTACTCCGGGAGGTCGACTGTGGGCTACCTGGTATGCCGGGCCCACACCCGGTGAAGACAAAAATAACTACGTGGTACTTGCCACCAGCGGTGATGACGGCACAGTCTGGAATGAATATCTGATTGTCGATCCTGACGGTGCCGGCGATGTGCGTGCGTTTGATCCGGAGATATGGCTTGCACCTAATGGGCATCTCTATCTTTTCTGGGCGCAGGCCATAAACCACACTGCCACAATCGGCGGTGTCTGGACGCTGGAATTCCCTGATCCAGAGCATGCCACGCCGACCTGGCTACCGCCACGTCGTCTGACCGACGGCGTTATGATGTGCAAGCCGCTGGTTCTCTCGAGCGGAGAGTGGGCACTGCCGGCCTCGACTTGGCGATTGACCGACAACAGCGCCCGCATGATTGTCTCTACAGATCAGGGTGCAAGCTGGAGTCTGCGTGGTGCGGCGCATGTGCCGGTCAGTGTGCGTTCCTTTGATGAACACATGCTGGTGGAACAGGGCGACGGCTCTCTCTGGATGCTGGTGCGCACATCATACGGTATCGGCGAGAGTATCTCGACCGACCGGGGAGTCACCTGGAACGAGGTCGCGCCAGCCGCCATCCAACACCCCAGCGCACGCTTCTTTATCCGTCGTCTGGCCTCCGGCAACCTGCTGCTGGTTAAGCATGGGCCGATTGAAGTCCGCACAGCACGCTCACATCTAACCGCGTTCATATCAACCGATGACGGAGCAAGCTGGAGCGGCGGACTTCTGCTGGATGAACGCACGGGGGTCTCGTATCCTGACGGACAGCAGACAGCCGACGGCACAATTTACATTACCTATGACTACAGTCGCACCAATGCCCGTCAAATATACATGGCGGTTTTTACCGAGGCTGATGCGGCTGCCGGAGATCAGGTTTCCGGTAGTGTACGGCTGCGTCAGATTATAAGTTCCTACGCACCTGAAAGCGTGACAGGCAACCTTACCGGCGCAGTACTGGAGCAACCCCCGGACTGGGGAGCGTTAGCATCCGACAGTGCGGCTGTGGTACCACTTGAACTGGGCACGCAGATTTTCAGCGACCGGGAATATACCTTTCAGGAACTACCCTCGGCACTTGAAGATGCGCCGCCGCTGCGTCATCGTGCCCGTTTTCTGCGAGTCGCGATGGAAAACTCGGCAACCCTAAACTGCACCCGTGCCGGTATGGTTTATTTTATGACCCCGTCAAAATCACGCAACCCGAACGCAAGTCAGGCCGACACCCTCATCAGTCAGGGTTTTAAGAGGGCGCGGCTGCCGGAAGTCAGAGTTTTAGGTGCTAACGCTACCACCGGTTTCTGTACGATCTATCAGAAAAGGTGCGAAGCAGATGAAATTGTAAATACGGGATCATGGACGATACCGTTCTTCTTCCAATACTGAAAAAATCGCTGATCTGCTAAAAAAATTTTAATATGCGGTTTATCTTGCAATTTCACAATCAGTTTATCATAATAAGAGCAGTATACCGGTTTTAGTCGCTATAATTTTAGTTTCTGTCGTAAAAAACAAGAATTTA
>JAGYOL010000024.1 GCA_018399555.1 Kiritimatiellia bacterium
TCGCAGGAGTTTTCAGAAACCGTGCCGCCGGAAATATCGGTTTATGAGTGCGCTAAACGCAGTGCACCGGACGCAACCGATAAAATACTGCGTACAAATTTAGCGGGATTCGGATTTGGACCGGATGATATCCACAAACAGGCCGGTGTGCTCAGCGGAGGGGAAAAGATACGACTCGCCTTTTTAAGACTGTTCCTGAACCCGCCGAACTTTATGCTGCTGGACGAACCCACCACCCATCTTGATATTGAAGGACGCGACACACTCGAAAAAGCCATCTGCGCGTATAACGGAACTGTCTGCCTGGTAAGTCACGACATTCAGTTTGTGCGCAACACCGCCACCGCCATTCTGGAGATAACCCCTCGTGGTGTGCGCCGTTTTCCCGGCGGCTACGACTATTACAGAGAGAAAACCGCTGCGGGGCAGAGCGGCGGGCAGGATGATACCGGCCACCTCGTAGAAAAGCACGCACCTGATCCGACGCCCAGCTCCAAAGAGTTGCGCCGTATCAGAGCAAACGAGCGGGCCCGCTGGCAGCCCAAAATAAAAGCTCTCAAAAACAAAGTGGCCAGGAGCGAGAAACGGATTGAGCTTCTCGAACAGGAGCTGGAGGAGCTTTCATGCGAATTGTTCAACCCAACTCCTGCCACCGATTTCCCGAGTGTTAACAAACGTGTCAAAGTGGTACAGGATCAGATCGAAGTATTCACTGCGGAGTGGGAACGTGACGCAGAAGAGCTGGAAGAGGTTCAGCAGCAGGCGAACGGCTAACACTCCGTCGCAGTAAATCCGGTTGCCAACCGGATATACAACAGGCTACAATCCCGCAAAGCAGAATCGTCGCCCTTTAGTGCAAGCGCATCACTCCCTGTAGTCCAACTCAAAAGGTTCAATGTGCCAGATATCGGCAGCGTATTCCGAGATTGTACGATCGGATGAAAATCGGCCGGAACGGGCGACATTCAACAGAGAGACGCGGCTCCAGGCATCCTGATCCCGGTAAAGCTGATCGACCTTCTCCTGCGTGCGGATATAATCGTGCAGGTCGGCCAGCAGCATGTAGTAATCGTTGAAGTCCAACAGCGACTCCACAATCGGAGCGAAAATACCCGGCGAGAGCAGAGAAAAAACATTACGGCGGATCATATCGACCGCGTTTCGGATTTCAGGATCGGCATGGTAGTAGTCGCGTGATTTATAACCCGGACGCAATTCAGCAACCTGATCGCTGCGCAGACCGAAGATGAATATGTTTTCAGCTCCGACCTCGTCATAAATTTCGACGTTGGCACCGTCCATTGTACCAACGGTGATCGCGCCGTTCAGCATCAGTTTCATGTTGCCGGTGCCGGAGGCCTCAGTGCCGGCCAGTGAAATTTGTTCACTGACATCTGCGGCGGGAATGATTTTCTCCGCCAGTGAAACACGGTAGTCCGGCAGAAAAAGCAATTTCAGCTTTTTATTGGTACGCGGATTGTTGTTGACCACATCGGCAACGCCGTGAATCAGGCGTATGATCAGCTTGGCCATAGCGTAACCGGGAGCGGCTTTGGCCGAAATGATAAAGGTGCGGGGCATAACATCGAGCTGTGGATTCTCCACCATGCGGTTGTAGAGAATGATCACATAAAGAACCAGCAGCAACTGACGCTTATACTCATGCAGCCGTTTAACCTGCACATCAAAGATCGAGTCAACCTCAACACTTTCGCCAAGTGTTCTCTTAATATACTCTGCCAGCAGTTCCTTGTTGCCGCGTTTGACCGTGCGGAACTGTTCGATGAAAGCGCGGTCATCTATCAAATCCTCGAGCCTGCGCAGCTCCGAAAGATCGGTTATCCAGTTGGCACCTATTTTAGAATTAACCAGATCGGCCAGTCCGGGATTGGCTTTCAGCAGCCAGCGCCGCTGCGTTATACCATTGGTTTTGTTGCTGAAGTGCTCAGGGTGCATCTCGTAAAAATCTTTAAACAGCGTTTTTTTTATGATATCAGTGTGCAAATTGGCTACGCCATTTACCGAACTTGTGCCGATGATCGCCAGATTGGCCATCCGCACAGCACGCTCGCCGCTCTCATCTATTACACTCATTCGTGTCAGACGCTTGGTGTCGCCCGGCCAGATTGAAGCCACCTGCTTGAGAAAACGTCCGTTAATCTCATAGATAATCTGCATATGACGCGGCAGCAGTCGTTCCATCAACTCGACGCTCCACTTTTCAAGGGCCTCCGGCAGAATTGTGTGGTTGGTATAGGCGGTACATTGACGGGTCAACTCCCAGGCCTGATCCCAGCCGATCCGCTCACGATCAACCAGAATGCGCATCATCTCGGGTATAATCAAGGCGGGATGTGTTTCATTGAGCTGCACTGAGATTTTTTCCGGCAAACGGCTCCAGTCCGAACCATTTTCTTCTTTGAAGCGGCGTAGAATATCCTGCAGAGAGCACGAGACAAAGAAATACTGCTGTCGTAAACGCAGCTCCTTGCCGGCCAGAACATTATCGTTGGGATAAAGCACCTTGGTCAGATTTTCAGCCAGTACTTTATTTTCAACGGCATCCACATAGGAGCCCTTGTTGAAATCATCAAGCTGAAATTCATCGACTGCCTTGGCGGACCACAGACGCAGAGTGTTGACACTTTTACTATAACCCACGATCGGCAGGTCGTAGGGAATACCGACAACCTGATCGGTTTCGATCCAACGCCATTCGGCACCGTTACCGTTGTTGATGTACTCCACCCGACCACCGAAATGAACAACCTTTGAACGTTCCGGGCGTTCGATTTCCCAGGGATAGCCGTCAACCAGCCAGTTGTCGGGTTCCTCAACCTGCTGTCCGTTTCTTACGCGCTGCCTGAAAATACCATAGTCATAACGCAGTCCGTAACCCATCGCGGGAATGCCCATTGTCGACATGGAATCCAGAAAGCAAGCCGCAAGCCGACCCAAACCGCCGTTGCCCAATCCGGCATCCACCTCATAATCCCGCAGCGAATGCCAGTCAAGTTTGAAATCCGCCAATGCCTGTTCACAGATCGAATCCATCTTCATGTTTATCACGTTGTTGCCCAGCAGTCGTCCGATCAGAAACTCAAGCGAAAGATAGTAGGCCCGGCGCACCTTGGCGGCCCTGTGCTGACGTTGCGTCTGAATCCACCGCTCGATCATGCGGTCGCGCACACAATATGCAAATGCCTGATATTGATCACGCGAAGTTGAATCTTCATAAGCCTTGGCCAAAGTGTACCGCAGATGCCATTGGAAATCATATTTCAAACCGTCGACACTCATCTTCACGCGTTTATCCGTCGCCAAATTGTTTTTTTTCTGTGCGTTCATAAATTCCTCCAGTGAAAAGTCAGCTTGTAATTATAGCGGAAAAGGTGAGTTACGTCAGTATTCATTTACAGATTTCAGTTCACTGGAAAAACCTTTATGCTTGACAATATCGGACAATCGAAACCAATGGAATGACTGAACAGATCAAATACGTTCTCGCACGGTAGCGCAGAGACGCAGAGAGATTCTCTATGTTTGAGTTTATTCTTCGTGGGCAGATTTCGTAGCGACTAATGCACAAACAGCAGGGTTCCACGCGGCGGAGGTGGAGGCGGCGGAATGCCGTTGAGTTGGAAATCATCCACATACCAGCCGTCCGATGCGTTGCTGTTGTTGGTCACAAGACGCCAGCGCACGCGTAGCGAATGGCCCGCAAAGGATTCCAGATCGTCAACACTGACCACTGTTTCGATGAATACGCCGCTGCTGCCGGTCCAGGCCATCTGTCCATTCAATACGCTTCTACTTGCCGGAGGGCCTGTAGTGTCATTGATTGTGCTGTTGTAACCATTTTTAATGAAGCTCACACCGGAACCGGCAGTGTTCACATCCACCCACTCTTCGCCGTCAAGCGAGATTTCCAGCACGCCCCCGTCTTTCTGCGACTCCAGCTCATATTTATGTTGAAAAGAGAGCTGCAGATCGCAGGAGTTGGACTCGATATTGATCGGTGGAGACACCAGGGCGGTGTCTGATGAAGAGGCAGCTCCCGGAGAGAAGATCGAGCGCGTCGGTGATACCGCTGCCGTGGTTGTGATTCCCCACTGGTTGACACCGTCGGCGGCGGTCAGAATCCAGCCGCGGGTGGTGATGTCGGCAACTTCGAAATCCTCACTCCACAGTATGCAGGGCAGGACAAAGGCATTATGCAGCACGCTGCGATGACCGCCCGGATTGATTACCTCCACATCCCACCAGCCGGGATCGAGATCGAGGGTATTGATCACCGTCTCAAGCTGGTCGCCGGTCACTTCGGTGTGCGCCCCCGCAACCGAAGCTGCGCCGCTGCGCCGCAGATTCACTTCCGCGCCCAGTGCGAAACGGTTGCCGGTTACGGTGAAGCGGGCAGCCTGCTCCGAGGTGGTCAGAGGCTCGGAGGCGGTCACAACCGGAGCAAAGGCGGGAGTGGCATCCGAAGCACCGCTGAGCAGCAATGAAAATTTCTGCTCGCCGCCGTCGAGAGCACCGGCATGCGAAACAATCACCGTATATTCGCCGCTTTGCGGCGGCGAAGTGATGAGAACCTGCTCCACATTATCGGTTTTATTTGAGCCGGTCACCGCCGGCCAGGCCAAAGCAGTGTCACTCCAGTTTCCGACATAGGGCAGCACCCAGGGCTCGTAGATCGTATCATCCGGGCCTTTGATTCTCAGGTCGAGGTTGTTTACCAGCACCGAAACCCTGTAATCCGGTGTTGTGACCTCGACACCTGGAGGATCACACCAGCAGAGCGTAGCGCGTATGGGATTGATTCCGTCCCAGACAAAGGATATTTCAACCTTGGGACGCGATGTTGTAAGGCGGTCCTCCACAACAGCATGGGTAGCGGGAGCTGTATAATATATTTGAATCAACTCAGCGGCAGCTTGCGCATTGATCAACCCCCAGCCGAATTTGTAGTCGGGCCCGACACTGCCCAGATCATCCGCCGTATGCAGCAGCAGCCCTTTGAGGGTCGAAGCCCGCATATAATGACCCGGAAAAAGTTCTGTGAACCAATCGATCAGCAAGGCGGCGGTGCCAGTTGCGTTCGGTGTCGCCATACTGGTGCCGGAGTAATAACCGTAGGCGGTGTCGCTGGAGGCCAGAGATGAGCAGAGCGAATTGCCATTGGCGACCAGATCAGGTTTGATGCGTCCGTCATCAGAGGGTCCCCAGCTCGAAAAGCTACTGATATCAGCCACCCCCGGTGTGCGCACTCCTCCAGAAACCGCATCGGTCACAGAACCCACACAGACAACATTCTTGGCTATGCCGTGAGCACTGATATTATCGTAGCCCGAGCGGTAGACTCCATCCCCCGGCGGATGCAGCGCACTGTCGTACGTCACCACAGTGCCGCCTGGAGAGAGTGCCACGCTGTCACCGTTAGCCGGATTGTCATCACCGTCATTACCCGCCGCCCAGAACATCAGATAGTATGGCAGTGCACAGGACAGCTCATCGGCACTGACACTGTACTCCAGGTATACACCGAAAGCCTCTTCCCGGGCTGAGGTGTCACTACCGCTGCCGTGCCACTCCCATTCGGGTGAACTGGCATATGTATCAACCCAGCCCAGTGCATAACCGTAACTGTGATTCGAGAGGTAGATTGTACCCGGTTCACCTGGATAAGACGCACCTCTGGCGGTCATTTCACTCGCATCATCGTTCCAGTCATAGCTGTCAATATTAACAGCCCCGGCCATACCGGTGGCGCGGCTGTCAACACCCGAAGCACCAATGGTACCACCTACATGAGTGGCGTGATTGATGATTGAAGCACCATCCTTGATGGTCACGCGACCGCCGAACTCCTGATGGGTACTGCGAATGCCACCTCCATCCCAAACACCGACCGTCAGAGAACTGCCGTCAAGATTGTAGGGTGCGGCCTGCAGCAGATCGGCGGCGGTCGAGACAGCGGCGTTCGCATTCAGGGTTGTATAGTAGAGCGGACGCTCACCGCGAAACCCCCTCAGCTCGCGCAAAGTACCATCTGTATGTTTGATACGGATCGGTATGTTGCGTCCAGCTGCTTTGGCGCGCACATCACTGAGCCGTAACCTTTCGGTCTCCCGTTTCTCACGTACCAGCTTTTCTCGCTGCGCATGATTACGCAAGACACCCCTTCGTTCAGGTATCTTTTTTGCCACGCTTGCTTGCGCAACACTCTGAGCGAAGAGTGGAAAACACAGCATAATCATCAGAAATAAAATTACATTCATATCTATAAAAAAAATCCAAGCATTGAGTAATCGAACTTTCTTTGCCACCGACAACATGTTGCTAACGACCAACAAGTTTGTCTTTGCCCGACAAGTAGGGGCTAGTTATCTCAAGTTGGAAAGTTATCAACGTTTATCAAGCAGAAACCCTGCCATATTAAGATGAATCCGGATAATACAATATCTTGATCGCATAAATAAATAAAAAATGGTGATCGGTCAAATTTTTCATTCAAATTAAACCTCAATGCTGAATTTCGGCATAGCTACCCAGCTTTTTTGATTCTCAAAACAGAGAAAAATCCTCAGCGCAGAGCCTTCTTGCTATTACATGATCAAATTTTGTATAATGAAAACCTAATGATTTTTCAGCATGCAATGTGTTCACCACCCAAACCTTGTGCAAGACCAGTAAAAAAGTGAATTTAATATGGCGTTACGATATTTAACAGCCGGTGAATCTCACGGCGAGTGTCTCACGGCGATTATAGAGGGCATGCCGGCCGGTATAGCAATCGGGGAAGAGTTGATTGCGGTTGATCTGGGCCGACGGCAGAGCGGTGCGGGATCGGGCGAGCGTATGGCAATTGAATCCGACCATGCTCGTATTACGGCTGGTGTGATGGAGGGTGTGACCACCGGCGCACCGATCAGTCTGTTAATTGAAAACAGCGATCACATCAACTGGAAAGGGCGTGCGGTAAAACCGTATACCACTCCACGCCCGGGCCATGCCGACCTGGCTGCTGCCGTTAAATATGGCTACAGCGACATCCGTCCGTCGCTGGAAAGGGCCTCGGCACGTGAAACCGCTGCACGTGTGGCGGTCGGGGCTATCTGCCGCGCTCTGCTCAGAGAGTTCGGTATGACCGTTGACGGTTATGTTGCGGCAATCGGTGGTATTGCAGGCAATACGGAGCTTTACGATCACGATGAGCGGGTGCGCAGAGCGCGTTTATCGAGGGTGCAGTGTCCTGACGAACGTGCCTCGGAAAAGATTGAGCGCGCCATTGAGGTTGCCCACCGCGAGGGTGAAACCTTGGGCGGCATTCTGGAGATAACAGCTCAGGGTGTGCCGGTCGGACTGGGATCACATGTTGAACCGTCGCGCAGACTTGATGTCCGCCTGGCGGGAGCAATGCTGGGGATCAATGCAATCAAGGGTGTGGAGATCGGCGACGCCTTCGCCAATGCCGCACGTTGCGGCAGCCGGGCGCAGGATCAGATTGCTCTGGATGGAGAGCAGCTTGTTCGCCGCAGCAACCGCTGCGGAGGGATAGAAGGCGGCATCTCCAATGGCGGCACAATCTGGATGCGCCTGGCCATGAAACCGATTCCGACCACTCGCAAGGGACAAGACACCGTTGATCTTGCCAGCGGCAGGCAATGCATGGCAACCTATGAACGTTCAGACATCTGTCCGGTGCCGCGTGCTGTGGTTGTCTGTGAAGCGGCGAGTTGCCTTGTGATCGCCGACGCACTGCTCGAAAAACTCGGCGGCGACTCTCTGAATGAAATGCTGCCGCGTTTCAAGACGCTCAGGCAATCGACACTGCGCGATGTTAAAATGACCGACAGCGATCATATCTACTGGCCCTGAAACTGCTTTAACTGACACCAAACCAAGATCATTATATATGCTGGCAACTGACATCTGCATGTCACGCCGAAGATTCGGCGCAGGCGTAAACACCGAAATCTGATACTATGTCACACATCTATCTATACGGCCCTCCTGGCAGCGGCAAATCCACAATCGGAAGAATTCTGGCTGAGAGGCTCAACCTGAACTTTGTTGATATCGACTCTGTTATCGTACAGAATGCGGGTTGTGAAATTTCAGAGATATTCGCCACGCGTGGAGAACAGCTCTTCCGTGATCTGGAGAGTGAAGCAATCGAGCAGAGTGTCTCGCTACCAGCAGCGGTTATTGCGTTGGGAGGCGGAGCACTGCTGCGTGATCGAAACCGTGAATACGCTGAAAAGCACGGACGTGTGCTCTGTTTCACGGCGGACAGTGACACCCTGCTGCGGCGTGTTCGCCAGGCACCGGGCCAGCGGCCGCTGGCCGACGAAGACGATTCGACACCTGAATCTGAGAGTCCGCTGCTCAAACTGCTGGCCGAACGCAACGAACACTACCGTTCTTTTGAACTGACACTCGCAATCTCAGATATCCAGCCGGAAGCAACCGCCGATAACGCGCAGTGCGTTCTGGGACGTTATCGCGTCAGCGGCATGCAGCAAGCATATCATGTATATGTAGGTGAAGAACTGCTGCAACGTAGCGGAGAGCTGTTCAAAGAGCATAATCTGGGTGGACGCTGCGTTATCGTGGCCGATGAAAACACGGCACCGCTCTATGCTGAAACCTTGGCTAAATCAATCGCTGAAGCGGGGTTGACCGTTTCCACCGCAGTGATACCGGCAGGCGAAGCAGGTAAAACCATAGAGAGTGTAGGGATGCTCTGGCGGAAATTTATGCAGGCAGGCATTGAGCGGGGTGATTGCGTGGCGGCGCTCGGCGGCGGTGTGACCGGTGACTTAACGGGTTTCGCAGCAGCCACTTGGCTACGCGGTGTCAGATGGGTCAGCCTGCCGACAACATTGCTGGCAATGTGTGACTCGGGTGTGGGCGGCAAAACTGGCGCCGACCTTCCCGAGGGCAAAAATCTGATCGGAGCATTCCACTCGCCGGCACTGGTTATATCGGATATCGGCACACTCAGAACTTTGCCAGTCAGAGAGCTGCGCTGCGGCCTGGCTGAAACCATCAAGCATGGAATCATCAACGACACAACCCTGCTGGCGATGCTCGAACGCTTCAGATTCTGCTGTAATACCAGCGGTGATCAACCCTGTGATGAACATCTGCGACACCAGGGCTGGCTCGCTGAATTTGTCGCCCGTTCGATGGCCGTAAAAATCAGAATTATTGAAGATGACCCGTTTGAAGGTGGCAGACGTGCGGCACTTAATCTGGGCCATACTATCGGACACGGAGTGGAAAAAGCGACCGATTTCGCAATTCAGCATGGCGAAGCTGTTGCCATAGGCACTGTGGCTGAAGCCCGTATAGCGCAGGCAATGAATCTTGCGCAGCCCGGAGTGGCCGAACAACTGGCCGGTTATTTCGCTACGGTCGGTCTGCCGGTCAGGTTGCCTGAAGGGATTAACATGCACAAGGTTATCAAAGCCATCGAACTTGACAAAAAACGCTCTAAAGGCAGGGTGCTCTTCGCTCTGCCGTCAGCTGTCGGCAAAGTTTTAACCGGGATTGCGGTACCTGATGAGATATTGGCGACCGCGCTGCGTGATTGAAGTTCGAACAGAGGGAATTTCGGGAAACTTTCCGTAATTGCAAAGTGGTAGGACCTGTGGGATTCGAACCCACGACCCCAACATTAAAAGTGTCGTGCTCTACCAGCTGAGCTAAGGTCCTATGCTTGCTGAAAAGTAGACCGCATTAAACCAAAATCAGCCGGGTGTGTCAATTGACCATTTGGATTTTTTTGACCACCTCCAATGAAATGGTGTATGAGTGTTAATATGTACAGACGAAAGAGAGCTTTTATGACAACATTTGAAAAAATACTTTCAGATCCGGAATACTATTCGTTAGACGTGGAGAAACTGGGAGAGTGCAAGATTGAATCACCGGTGCGGAGCCGTGAATTCATCAGCGGCAGCGAACGCATTCTTGCAACCGAAAACTCCCAACTGCTTGATTACATCACCGAGCAGGCCGACGGCAAGCGTCCCTCATTCGAGCTGGCTGGAGCACATAAAAAAATATTTCATGACCCGGCCTGGTCACGTGTCGCCATTGTCACCGCCGGTGGCCTGTGTCCCGGACTGAACCACGTAATCAAGGGATTGGTGGAAATTCTCTCGTTCGACTACGGAATAAAAACCATATACGGCATCCGTTACGGTTATGCCGGACTTATTCCCCGCTACGGCTATGAACCGATCATGCTTGACACGGACAAGGTTGACACCATTCATGAGTGCGGTGGAACTATGCTGGGTTCATCCAGAGGTCAGCAGGACACCGGCAAACTGGTGGACACCCTGGCGCGCATGAATATAAATCTGCTGTTCTGCATCGGCGGTGACGGTTCCCTGCGCTGTGCCGGCGATATAGCTGACGAATGCAAACGGCGCAAGCTGGCCATCAGTGTAGTCGGCATTCCCAAAACGATTGACAATGACCTGAAATTTGTCGGACGCAGCTTCGGTTTTGAAACAGCGGTCGGTGAGGCCTCCCCTATCATCCAGGCCGCGCACATGGAAGCGAAGGGAACCTTCAACGGAATCGGGCTTGTCAAACTCATGGGACGCGACTCCGGCTTCATCACCGCCTACGCCTCACTGGCCAACCCGGTGGTTAACTTTTGCCTGATTCCCGAGCTGGAATTTGAGATTGGCGGCGAAAAGGGCATTCTGAAAGCGTTGGAACGGCGTTTCCACTCTGGCAAAGATCATGCGATTATAGTTGTGGCGGAGGGGGCGGGACAGCGTCATATCCAGAGTAACGAATTGAAAAAAGACCGTTCCGGCAACATTCTCAAGAAGGATGTGGGTGAATTCCTGAAAAACACAATCACCGCGCATTTCAATGAGCTCGGCATCGAAGCTTCGGTAAAATATTTTGATCCGAGTTACTCTATCCGCAGTGTGCCCGCCAAAGGAACCGATGCCATCCGCTGCTATCTGCTGGCACGCAACGCAGTGCATGCGGCCATGGCCGGACGAACCAACTGTGTGGTCGGGAATCTGGGTGAATGGTACACACTTGTTCCCATCAGACTGGCGACGATCGAGCGCCAGACTATCAATTTAAACAGCGATCTATGGCGTGCTGTACTCGACGCCACCGGTCAGCTGGCCTATTTCGATGGTGAAACAAACGCGGCCACCGTTATGCCGTGACAATTAATTCTGAAGGCATCTAACGGAATGATAGCGGAAGACGGTTTATGACAGGATCAAAAAAAACGCTGAAACGTTGCGCTGTGATCGGCGTTGTAGGACGCACCAACTCGGGAAAATCCACTTTGATCAACCGGGTGGTAGGCGAAAAGGTCAGCATTGTCAGTCCGATTGTGCAGACCACACGCAATACTATTCGTGCGATTCTGACAATGGATGCCGTTCAGCTGGTTTTTCTGGATACTCCGGGACTGCACAAATCGGAGAGCAAACTGGGAACACTGATGAACCGTATGGCGCGGAGATCTTCGGACGGTGTTGATATTCTTGCGGTTGTTTTCGATGCTGCACGCAGACCGCGAATGGAAGACCGGGGATGGATGAGCCGTGCACTCGGTGTGATTGCACAGCAGCCGGTCGTTTTTGTACTCAATAAATCAGAGAACGCCGGCTTTAATCCGCAACCTTTCCAACAGATGTGGAACGAGGTGACCGCTGGTCAAAGCAGCAACGTAAACCCCCGATGGATCGAATGCAGTGCGCGTGCAGGAGAGGGAACCGATCAACTGCTTGAAACTCTGCGTACGCTGGCTCCACCGTCCGACGACTTTCTCTTCCCTGAAGAGATTATCACCGACTATCCGCGTAAGCTGGCTTTTGCCGACATTATCCGTGAAAAATACCTGGCAAAACTTCGTGATGAGCTTCCGCACGAACTGGGCGTATTTATCGATGAGATTCATGAAAGTCGTAACGAATGGGAGGTGAACGCCACCATTTACGTCAGCCGTAACTCGCAGAAAGCAATTGTGCTGGGGCCACGGGGAGCTTTGATAAAGTGGGTCCGCACAAAATCAGTCAAAGAGTTATCCGCACTATACGACACGAGGATTATACTTAATTTATGGGTAAAAGTGGAGAAGAACTGGTACAAAAACATCCGATTATTGGAACAGATGGGTTATGCGGGACAAATGTGAAAAAATACTATTATTTACACCCCATAAGTATTTGACTTCTCAAAAAAGAGTGTTTAAGCTATGGGCAATAGTTAAGAAAAGGTGATTTCAACATGGCATGTCTAGTTGTTATGGACGGTCCGTTAAAGGGCCGCAAGACGGTAATCGAAAATGGTATTTTAAGAATTGGTCGGCGGGACAGCAACGACTGGCTTCTGCAGGACGAATCTGTTTCCGGGACGCATTGCGAGGTCGAAAAAGACGACTCGGGTTATCTGCTGCGTGATCTTGGATCGACCAACGGCACAAAAGTAAATAATGAAGAGATTAAAGAACAGCGCATATTCCGTAATGACATCATTCTGATCGGTGAAGTACCGGTCACGATTGAGGGTGATGATGTGCCGGAAGCAGGTGATGAAGAGCCGCTCAACCTGGCCCGCACAACAATTGTCATCCAGAAAAACGCAGCCAAATCAGCACCGAAAGAGTTTACCAAAAAGAGCAACAGTAATAAAATCTGGGTTGTTGTGATTGTTCTGCTGCTGTTTGTTATTGTCGGACTGACCATAATGCTGATCAGAAAGATGGCCGGCTGAACCCCGCCTCAGCACCTCAGATCAGAGTGCCCGGAAAGTTTCAGCAACTCATCAGAGCGGGTTTTTCAGTGGTATTTCAGGAGCCAGTTCATGCATACGTTCCTGGCAGTAACTGTATATTTCGGATGCTGGTCTGGCGTAGAAATTACGGACATCCTCAGCCAGTTTCAAGGCATCGGCACGATCAATACAACTGAAAACTTTTTTTATCAGAGGTATTGATTGCGGTGTCATGCTGAACTCATCAACACCCATGCCGTACAGCAGAATGGCCATGACGGGATCCGACGCAGTTTCACCGCAGACCGCGATACGACTTCCTTGCTCGTGTCCGGCGACAATCGTCATGTCGATCAGACGCAATACTGCGGGATGAGCGGGCTGATACAGACGCGCCACGGTCTCATTCAATCTATCGACCGCCAGCGCATACTGAATCAGATCATTGGTGCCCAGTGAAAAGAAGTCGGAATTCCGTGCTAACACATCCGCAATCAAGGCTGCAGAGGGCACCTCGATCATGACACCGCGCTTCACATTCTCATCAAACAGCATTCCTTCACGGCGCAGCTCAGCCTTGCACTCTTCAAGAATTTCATTGGACTCCAGCAGCTCTTCCAGAACCGAGATCATGGGGTATACTATCTGCAAAGTCCCATGTGCACTGGCACGCAGGATAGCACGCAACTGACGTTTAAATACGTCGCGGTTACTCAGCAGATAACGGATTGATCGATTACCTAGAAAAGGGTTGGCTTCATTGTGGGAGGCAGCCAGGCCGCTGCTCATGATTTTGTCGCCACCCAGATCCAACACACGGATGGTTAGCTCCTGGTCGTGCGGCAATGCCCGCACAACCTTGGTGTAGGCTTCAAGCTGCTCATCCTCGGTCGGTTCACGATTGAGCGAGAGCCAGAGATATTCGGTGCGGTAGAGACCCACACCCTCGGCTCCAACCGCATAAAGTTCCGACATCACGGTACTGGAATCGATATTGGCGATCAGCGGCACATGGCACCCGTCGCAGGTCAGTCCCTGTTTGTGACGTAACTCTCCAAGTGAAGCGTTGAAAATCTTACTTGATTCCAGGGTCCGATTAAAATTTCCGGTTTCGTCATCGGTGGGATTCAAAATCACCGTGCCGCTTGTGCCATCCAACAGAATCGTCTCGCCGTTGCGAGCGACTTCGGATAGATTGCCGATACCCACAACTGCCGGAATGCCCAATGCGCGCGAAATCAACGAAGCGTGCGATGTGATACTTCCGCGGTCGGTGACGAAACCTAGAATCAGATGACGGGGAAAGGCAATTGTTTCAGAGGGGCTGAGTTCATCAGCAACTATCACACTGGGTTTGGCGGAAGGTCCCACCAGTGGCTCATTGGTGCCCATCAGGTTGTGAATAAGCCGATGCCCTATATCATAAATATCATTGGCTCGTTCGCGCAGATAGTCATCCTCCATGCCCTCGAAGACAGCTGCATACTCCGAGGAAACCTGATACACCGACAACTCCGCATTACAGAGTTCATCGGTTATTTTTCTGCGGCACTTATCGAGAACAGCAGGGTCTTCCAGAATCATCGCATGACCTTCGAAGATAGAGGCTTCCGGACCGTTAACTCTACGATGAAGTTCAGCTGAGAGCGAATGTATCTGCGCATGGGTCAGTTCAAAGGCATCTTCCAGCCTGCTGATCTCATCATCCACCTGTAAGCGCTCGATTTTATAGCCGGGCACCTGCTCGCGTCCACGTTTACGAAAGACAAAAACCGGTCCTGCCACCTGTCCGCTTGAGGCGGCCAGTCCCTGAAAAACTCTTTTGTCATCAACCGGCGTACTCATCACACCCATACTTTCGTTCACTGCTCCTGCTGTTCAGGAATGTCAAAATTTCGATTAACCAAAGCCTCCAGCTCATCCAGTGCCTCTTTGCGCTGCTCACCTGTCGCAGTAAGGCGCAGTTTAGATCCGCAAACCGCCTCCAGCGTCATCAGCGCCATGATACTTTTACCCGAAACCGAGGTGCCGTCTTTTTCAACAAAAATATCGGCTTTGTAACGCGAAGCCACCTTGGCGAAAACACCCGCCGGGCGCACATGCAGCCCATATTTATTGCGCAACACGACCTCCCGCACCTCAGCATTTTCCGTTTCAGCATCAATCACTGTCATACTCCTTTATTTGAATGGAGACTGATAATCCTTTTGTCCAGTTCTTCGACCGCCACATAGCCCGAAAGTCTGAGTTTCTGCTCCTGAGCCGCAGTTTCCGCCAGATTGACCAGACTTCGTCCGGGAGCTACAGGTATGATCCTCTGCGGCAGTTTTACACCGAGAAAATCACGCTCCAACCGCTCCAGTCCGGTGCGGTCTAAAGTTTCCTCAACCTCACTCTGCCGCATCAATGTCAGAACCAGATCAACCTGCTTTTCACGTCGCACGGCTCCCACACCGAAGACCTGACGCACATTGAGCATACCAAGCCCTCTTATCTCCATAAAATCTCGTGATGTTTCGGTGGCACAGGCAATCAGGTGGTTGATACCCTGACGGCAAAGGCAGGTCATATCATCAGCGACCAGCGCATGGCCTCTTTTAATCAACCCCAATGCTGTTTCGCTTTTTCCGAGCCCCGATTTACCCTCGATCAAAACCCCCATGCCCGAAATGTCCACCATTGTAGCATGGACACGGCAGCGTGGCGATGTCAATTCCTCCAGCAGAATCGTAGCCGACATCATAAAAACCCGGGTCAGATCAGAGGCCCGGAAAACTACAACACCTTCACGCTCGGCAGTTTGCAGCAGCACAGGAAAGGGTTCGTTGCCGCATGCGAAAACAATACAGGAAACCCGGTGAATACGCAGGATTTCCTCAATACGTTCACGTCGCTGAGCAGCTGTCATGCTTTGCAGATAGGCATACTCCGCCATGCCGATCACCTGGATACGATGCGCCGCAAAGTGTTCGTAAAAACCGGAGAGTGCCAGACCCGGTCGATGCACAACCGGCTCATCAATCACAGTCTGTAGACCAGCCTCACCAGCCACGAGCTCAAGATTGAAGCGACCGCAGGCCCGGTCCATAAAATCCTTGACTGTGACTACCGGCACTATTGTTTTACTTTGAGGTATTCCACTCATTCTTAGGCAACAAATATGAAAACACACAAACCAGCTGGAGCAACCCGCAACTCAAGGCGGGAGTACTCCAGCACAAAAAAATTCCGAACAGCTTTAATCAGGCTTTAGCCATTGCTCCCTGGTTAATAGTTATACGTTTGTCATGCCGCTTTTTCAGTTGTTTCTCGGCACGGGCAGCCGCAATATCAATAACCGACTGAAAGCTGTCGGAGTGCTCTTTCGCACCAACAGCGGTCAATCCCTTCTGGTGCACAACAAACTCGGCCTCATAAAGATGACGCTGCATATCAAGCACCACATGTACACTGTCGACTTTGGGAAACTGCATCATGATGCGTTCGGCTCTCGAGTATGCGTAATCCTTCAAATCCTCATTGGCGGTTTTATGTCTCAATGTGACTTCTATGGACATGTGTATCTCCTTTCTAATTTCCGCCGCACAGGCGGCAGTTGTTTTACATTCTGAAATTGTCACCCAGATAAAACTCACGCGCCGCCGGATCGTTGACAAGCTCGGCGCTGGTACCTTCGCGTAGAATCTGACCTTCATAAACCAGATAGGCGCGGTCAACCACCGAAAGAGTTTCTCGTACATTGTGGTCGGTTATAATAATGCCCAATCCTTGTTCACGCAAATCTCTGACGATATCCTGAATATCATTGACAGCCAGTGGATCAACTCCGCTGAAGGGTTCATCAAGCATCAGAATAGAGGGGCGCCTGACCAACGCACGGGCGATCTCCAGTTTTCGGCGCTCACCGCCGCTGAGGGTATAGGCTCTTTGACGAGCGACCTTGGTCAGGCTGAGATTCTCCAGCAACTCTTCAAGCCGTCGCATACGTTCAGCTGAACTCAACTTTAGTGTTTCAAGAATTGCCAGAATATTCTCTTCAACCGTCAGTTTTCTGAAGACACTGGCCTCCTGCGCAAGATAACCAAGACCCATGCGGGCACGCTTGTAGACCGGCATCCTCGTTATCACTTCGTCCTTGAACTTAACAACTCCCTCATTAGGACGCACCAGACCTACTACCATATAGAAAGTGGTTGTCTTGCCAGCTCCGTTGGCACCCAGAAGCCCGACTATCTCGCCGCAATCAGCATACAGAGAAATACCATTGACCACCGTGCGCCCGCCATAGCGTTTGACCAGATTCAAAGCGACAACATCATGTTGCCCTGTAATTGCATTGTTGTACGTAAAATCCATATTACATTTCTTAATCAGATATTATTATTAGATCATGGAATCAAATTTTTGTCTACTTTTTTAAATGTATCCGGTGGCAGTCTGACCCGTCCGCCCTCCAGAATCTCCATACGCTCCTCATTCAGCCAGATCGCCATTTTACTACCTGAAACGGCTCCTGATTTATTTCCTCCCTGCTGCAAAACCACGTTGCCGGTCATCACAATCTGTCCATCCTTACGGGTATACACTGCCTTGTCACACTTCGCATTACGGTTCTCATTGGTCAATGAAACATTTCCGATGGCCATAATCTGATCGACATCATTGGTGCCCTGCAGAAAAACGATCAGCCGGTCGGAACGCATTACAAACTGCGGATCAGAGACCAGGACATTGCGATCGAAAAGAATAACACCCTCCTTATTGTCGAACTCGATTTTATCGGCTGTAATGGCCGATTCCGGCACAGCCGGGGCAATTTCATCTTTGCCGTCAAGCATGGCACTCTGTGCTCCAGCACCTGCATCCTGTGCAGCGGCACCAGTCACAAATGCCGCCACCAGCAACATCTCAAACAAAGTTTTTTTCACAATAGTCTCCCTAAATTCGTCTGAAAACGTCGTGTCCTGATCATACAATCGGACAGTATTTTAATATATTCATCTGCGATTGAAAAGTACATACCCACCCCCTTGAGCACATCATTATTGTAGCGTACTTCAACCGCACCTCTGCAATATCCATGCGATTTTCCACGGTCAAAAACACAATCGCTGGCCACCAGATGTCCACTGACCTTTCCGCCGACATCGTACATGACAACTTCAACTCCCGACGCAAAAACCGTTCCATTCTCAAAAATCTGCGAGCGTTTAGCAATCAGCCGTGCCTTGATGGTTCCATCCGGATAATAATCAAGCGGCAGAGCCAGGTTTTCAATCGGGTTGGTCATGCGTCCCTTGATCTCGCTCCACTGCTTATCAAGCTGCTTCCAGTTGTCATCGGAGTGTCGCTGGAAGAGGGCCTCAATCGCAGCATTGTCCAGCCCGCCGGAAGAATGGCAGAGCTGCGCTCCGCCGACCACCAAGGCCGCCAGAACTATCTGTTGTGCTGTTGATTTAAATCTCATGACACTCAATTTATATGAAAATTCAGCAATATGCCAACTCTTTCCGGCAGTTAAAGCTCATTGATTTGCCGCAAGCTCCGCCACAGTTTCTTCACCTCTTTAAAATCAATCGCATTCGCCTTATCTGAGAGTGCTTCGGACGGATTAAGGTGCGTTTCCATGAATATTCCGTCAACACCGGTGGCAACGGCGGCACGCGCCAGCGCCGGAGCCCACTGACCATCACCGCCGCTCTCTTTACCGATGCCGCCCGGCCGCTGCACACTGTGCGTTGCGTCAAAAACAACAGGATAACCGAGATCTCGCATAATCAGCAGACTTCGCATATCGGCAACCAGGTTGTGATAGCCGAAACTGGTGCCCCGCTCGGTCAATATGATTCGTTCGTTGCCGCATCTGCTAATTTTCTCAACAACGTTGATCATATCCTCCGGTGCCAGGAACTGCCCTTTTTTTACATTCACAACCTTGCCGGTCTGGGCTGCTGCCAGAACCAGATCTGTCTGCCGACACAGGAATGCCGGTATCTGAAGCACATCGACAACCTCCGCAACCGGTTCAGCCTGCCATGTTTCGTGAATATCGGTTAACACCGGAACATTGAAACGGTCGCGCACCTCTCTCAAAACCGCTAATCCCTCGCGCAGCCCCGGGCCTCGGTAGGAATCCAATGAGCTCCGGTTGGCCTTGTCGAAAGAGGCCTTGAAGATCAGCGGCACGCCCATGCCGCCAGCCAGCTTAACCAGCTTCGCAGCCAATTTCATCACTCCGTCAACCGATTCGATCACACACGGACCGGCAATAAAGACCAGTTCACGTCTCCCGAAAACAGCATCACCCACCTTGATCTTCTTAACCTTTGACTTGAACACTTCTATTCTCCATCTCTTTTAAAACAGCTTCCACTCTGGCAACATCCTCCGGACGATCAACTCCGACACCCTGATCTTCAGTTTCAATTACCGCAATACGGCCACCGATATAAAGCGCCCGCAGTTGCTCAAGCGACTCAATCTGCTCAAGCTGACAAGGTGGCTCTTTGACCAGCCGGTTCAGAAAGACACCGCGATAAGCATAAATTCCGAGATGACGTCGATACAGTCCGGAATCAAGCAGCGCATCACCGTCGCGCCGACAGGGAATCGGCAATCTGGAAAAGTACAGCGCGGCTCCGTCACGGGCCGTAACAACCTTAACCACACTCCGGGCCGCCAGGTCGTCATGTGATTTAACAGCGGTGGCCGCTGTGGCCATGTCCCAGGCATTATCCTCTTTCATGCGCAGTACCAGACTGTCAATCAGTCCGGGATTTATAAGCGGTTCATCACCCTGAATGTTAATCACAATATCATTGTCAGCGGCTTTGGCCGCCTCGGCCACCCGGTCGGTTCCCGAAGGATGATCAGCGCGGGTCATCACTACCTTGACCCTGTTACGTAATGCGTCGGCGATGCGTTCATCATCTGTGGCCACCATAACTTCATCAAGCTCTTTGGCACGCTGAACGGCCTCAACAACATGCGCTACCAACGGTTTGCCCATGATCGGATAAAGGCTTTTACCGGGAAACCGGGTTGATCCCCAGCGCGACGGTATAACTCCGATTTTTTTCATAATCCATCAATCCTCTTTATCGGCTTTGTCCTGTTCGATCAGATCGGGACGCTGAAGCACAATCATCTCAACAATCTCCTTGACACCCCGAAAATGCCAGCTGTCCAGAACAAGGGCACGGCCACCCTTAAAAAACAGCTTCACTATACCCTTTTTCGGCCATAATTTCCAATCCATACTCACGATATCGGTATAGTTAAAACTCTGCCCTTTCGGCCCGTTATGCGAAACTGCGCTCTCATCAGCGCGATAAACGCGCCTGACCTTAGGAAGCAGGGAACCGATTATTATAATCCCAACCAGCGCGGTAATTGCCGCCATCACAAACTGCCCCTGCAGATCGCCCGCACTGTAAAGCGGTTCTTCAAAAACAGAGCGCAGAAATCTGCTCTCCCGTTCCTGCATAGCGGCGATACCCTTCACCGGAACATTTTCCGGCATTTTGGCTTCATCGATGCGCCGAATCAGCTTTTTGGGTGTTTCCAGTGATTGCGCATGAAAAATTTGGTCCAAAGGAGTAGCATCGCTGTCGGTTACAGGTGTCAGCCAGACCCGTGCACTCAGATTTGTACCGAGCAGTTCAGCACGAACCTGAGCGACCTGACGGTTGATCTCAGGCCAAGCCACAAAACCGTCGTAAAGCGACCAGATTGTCACCCCCAACATAAACAGCGCAACCGCGCTCATCCTGAAAAGATACTCCCTGTTGATAACTGCCTCAATCATAGCTTGTCCGCCTTTTGTCCTTTGCCCGCCACCTGCAAGCCGTTCCGTTTCAACACCCCTCTTCCGGCGAAGCGGAAAAGAGTCAACCCCGGCTCTTGCACCTCCACACTGCTTTTACTGTTTCACCAGAAACCGAATTTTCCCGTACTGATCACATAAAGCCCCAGCACAAAATTAGTTATGCCGTGCGCCAGTGCCGCCGCCCATATATCACCACGCAGCACCACCAATCCACCATAAACAACACCCGCCAGGATGCCGGCAAACCAGCGGTCATGCTCCAATGCGAAAACAAGAACCGTTATTATGAAAGGCTGAAAGTCAAAATCAGTCAGCGGTTGCCGCCAGAATTTGACGTTACTCTGCCAGCGATAGAGAAAACCGCGAAAAAAAAACTCCTCAATAACCGCAATCACGCAACAAGACCCAAACAGCTTAAAGATCGTCAGAAACCAACCCGCCTCCTGCGGTGAATAGCTTCTCGATGTATGATTCGGCAACAGTTCCGGATAATATGACGGCAGGGCTCCGGGCATCATTATCAGCCAACGGTTATAAAACTCACTGGCTCGGGGCATAAAATTGCCGAACCACCCGGTTTCCGGCAGAATCCACACAAGAGCCACAAGCAGCCCTGCCGCCACTGCCGGAATGATATTACGAAATTCCAGAGCAGAATATACTCTCCAGGGTTTAAACAGCCACACAAGCACCGCGCATACCACCGTTTTGAATGCATAAGACCACGGCCAGAGCAACCTGTGGTAAAAACCGAGTTTTTCACAGAGTTGCACAGCAAAAATAACTCCGATCCAGCATAAAAAAGGGAGCAAATGCCCGGCCAGAATACGCCGATCTTCACAAGCTGTTGACATATTCCACGAGATCATCAACCTCCTGTTCCTTCAGCTCTGCGGTGTTGCCATGCGTATTGAACTTGTTGTCAACCGTGACAACATCCTTAATGGAAAGTGCGCGTCCGTCATACATATAGGGCGCGGTACGCCAGACTTCGATCAGAATCGGCGTGGCAAATTCACAATCGCGGTCTCCATCACTGCCGAGTCCGAACCGATAGAGCTTTTTATCACTGTAATATGGCGGGGTGTGACACTTGACACAGCCGGCTTTACCCTTGAAAATCTTCTCGCCACGTTTGGCAGCCGCTGTCAGAGTGCCGTCACGCGCCAGATATGGACTGGGTACAGGTTCAAGAGACTTGAGAAAGACGTTGACAGACTCCTCGACACTCGGCGAAACCTGATAGAACTGAATATGCGAAAAACCCTTGCTCACCGCAATTTCCGCTGCGGCACGCACACCTCGGATCATAACCGGCGAAGTTTTATGCGTGTAAAGCAGACTGCGCGACTGCTTGGGGTTACCTATGCCGTCGTTAAGCAAATCCCAGTTTGTTCCGTCGGAGCGGGTGTCCGGATGACAGCTGGCACAACTCTGCCAGTTTTGGTAGCACATGGTCGCATCGTTGAATGCCATATCCCCGATCCTAACCATATCAGGCTGCGGTGACTCATGCAGACTCAGCAGCACTGCGGCACCGGGTCCGTCATCCCAGATTTCGATCATATTGACTGAATCCGAATAAAACATGGGAACATAAATAAAACTGTCATGAACCGCAATTGCTCTGGCACCCTGCCCCTCCAGCTTGACACGTGTTTTCGCGCCGTAAAGAAAACCCAGATCGTTCATCACTTCGTCAGAGTCGGCGCTCTCCGACAGACGCTTGAACATCTCGGCCACATCCACAAAGATGGTTTCATGAGTTCCTGATATGTTGACACACAGATATCTGTCGTCATCTGTAACTTCGATACCCCATGGATTGGCCGCTCCCTGCATGGTGTCATCCAGCAGTACGGTGTTGACATAACAGAGCTGCCGCGCGTTAAAGATTGAAACAGCACTTGTGTTGATCCAGCCGCGATCAAGATGGGTGGTCGGCACAGTGAACCTTCCGATTGTATGAGTTACATAAAAATAGCGTCCGTCCCGACTGAAAGCAGCATCACGCGCTGCGAATGAGCCGGGGGGCAGATCAAGTCTGGCAACCTGCTTCATATCCGTCGCCGTAAGGACATTGACGGATGAAAAAACATGTTCGCGGTTGCCCTCCATCAAGGGAAGAAAATTCACAACCCACAGATGTTTGTCATCCCGTGAAAGCCGCATGGCACAGGGTTCACGAATCGCACTTGCGCCGCCCTTTATACGCCAGGTGGCAATATCCAACGCAAACACATTCTTCGCTCCGACACGGGCAAAACGGTTGCAGAAAAATAGCGTTTCAGCATCGGCACTGAGCAGCGGCGACATCGGGGTATGTCCAGCATCAAAACTGCGCCTTACCTCTCCACTCGCAACATCGATCTCATCAATACGTCCGTTGAAGCCGCCAGCGGCGGCATAAATCAGCTTCTCGTCACCGGAAAGTGCAATCTCACGAACAGCGTCAACCTCGACTTCCGCAATTGTCTCTTCATCGCCGAGATTGAAGAAACGAATGCACCCGGCCTCTTCACAGGCCAGCACCGCAGTGGACCCATCCCGAACCACAACAATATCCGACGGCGAAAGCCAACCCTGCTGTGCCTTTATTCCTGAAACGCATAGTAACAACAATACTATGATTAAAATTTTATATTTCAAAAAAATGTCCCCCACACAGATATTCATGTGGGCTAATCTTATCATATTTCGGAGAGGCAGTACAAGCCCCTCCCACGATTAGGATTTTTCGCTGTACCCCTTTCCGAAGGAAGTTAAACGCGATCTTTTTACACAATTTACTTTTTTTTGACAGGATTACATGATTATTTTAAGGGTGGCTTATCACTGGCAGCCAGTAATTATCTGTCAAACAGCTGCTCAGCCTCTTTGCGTGCTTTTGCCATAACATCGGTAATTCTGACCGGCACGCCTCCTTGACGCTTGCTGGCATCGGCAGCCTCCATAAAAGCAAAAATAGCTATGGTCTCTTCAGGTTTTACGGGAGCCGGGGCACCTTTGAAAAATTTTATGATCTCTGCAAGCATCATGTCATAGCGATTATAGTCATTGACATGCTCAACACTTTTTTTAAAGTAGGCAATTCCGCCAAAGGCACTTTTGCAGTTGCGGTTTCCCCGGAAGGTACCGACCCGTCCGTCTTCCCAGACCCCGGTTACCACATCACATGCTTCCGTACTTGCACGCACAACACTTACGCATTCCGGCCCCATTAACGCGAACAGCATCTCGACACCATGAACCCCATACCAGAACAGATCGGGATGAGTCGGTTCGATTGCACATGGACCGTAGGTGGATGCCCCCATTACATCGCCATATTTGCCATTGGCAATGTCACGCATCATTACGGTGAAACGCAAGGAAGAGGACGAAAACATCGGCACCTTGTATTTGGCAGCTGCATCATAAATTGCCAGAGCCTGCGCCAATGTTCCGCCGACCGGCTTGTCGATAAAAACCCGTTTGCCAGATTTGAAAACCGGTATCGCCTGCTCAAGATGAACACGTCCGTCGTTGGATTCCAGAAACACTACATCGCACTTAGCCAGCAGCGCATCAATTGAATCAACGATCTCAACTCCCATCCCTTTTACCTGCTCAGTATATTTGGGCACCCTTTTTGTGCTTGATTCAATATCCCTGCTTCCCTGCGGATAAGCAACAGTCACCCTCACACCGGCATACTGAGGTTCAGGATTGTCGGCATTCAACGCTTTGGTAAAATGAATGGCGTGCGAAGTATCAAGTCCGATAATACCCGCCCGCAGCACCTGCTGCGCATGAACAAGAGTAACAGATGCGAGTATCGCAAAAATAACGGCATTAACAGTTTTCATTATAATTTCCTTTCTTAGATATCTACTGAAGAATAATTCTTCCGGTGCAAAATAACAACGAAAAACCGAATTTTTTTAATTCACCTGTTCACATTTCCCGATTTTT
>JAGYOL010000240.1 GCA_018399555.1 Kiritimatiellia bacterium
AGCATTGTGGGAGTCCCGATAAGCTTAGCCTGGGCGCCCACTGAATCGCCATTAATTTCATTTTCCTGAATGGGAGTCTGCATTCGCTCGAAGAAAACCGCGCGCTCTTCGGGTTCTTGCGCCGGGTCGAAGAGGCTGGTGAATAGAAAAAAGAGACTGCAGGCGACCGAAGAAAAGATGACGGTCATCGCAAAGCGTACATCACCTACCTCGATAGGATTCAGAGGCGCTCCCCAAAGCGCAAAATTAGCGATCACGTCGCGGGGGACACTGAACCAAAAGAGGGCGGAAACAACAGTACCCACCACGACGGTTCCCCACCCCGACCAATCCGGAGTGCGCCGTATAAAAATGGCCATGACCAAAGGCACCATCATAGGCATCCCAATGAGCCCTGCGAGGGCGAGGGTTATTTCAAAGAGCGGCAAGTCCTTCAAGGTCTGAAAATATAGTCCAATGCTCATCATAATCAACCCCATCAAGACGGTCAGGGCGCGTCCTGCCAAAAGAAGTTCGCCTTCTGTGGCCTTTGGTCGGAAGAAATTGAAATAGAGGTTTCGGGTCACTACCGAAGCGACGACCGACAAACTTGAGTTGAGCGTGGTCAGCGTAGCAGCAAAAATGGCACAGACGAGCATCCCTGTCATACCTGGTGGAAGCACATCCAGAGCCATGGCCACATAGGATGCCTCACTCGGATTGTTAAGGAGCGGATAGCGCAGCTCAAGGTCAGGCATCAGGAAGGTAGCTGCGATGGGCGGAACAAAAGCCAGCACCGGCATGAGAAACATCCCCACGAAGGGAAAGATGACCGAAAGTCGAGCGTGCCTTTCGTTGCGAACCGCTAAGTAGCGTGAAGCGCCGCCGTGCAGACTGTTGGCTCCGGCAGTCTGATTAATGAGCAATGCCGCCCCCCAAAGCCCTAAAACCTCGGGGCGTATGACCGCGGCCCAATTAAAAATGTGGTCCGGCGACTGATTGATCATCCCGGTTAACCCTCCCACCTCGGGGAGTCTCAGAACGAGCACTGCTACGACAATAGCGACTGCCACAATAAATAAGGATTGGATGAAGTCGGAGGCGATGACGGCCAGCGCACCGCCTAAAGCGCTCATCGCTATAATGAGCAAAGCCACTCCGATAATCAGGGGTGCAGTGGAAATCCCGAAAACCGGCGAGAGAAAGACTGCTATTGTGTAGAGAGCCATGCCTCCGAACAGCAAAGCCACCGCACTGCTGAACAACGTAAAGAAGTTCTCGCTGTTACGGCCGAAACGCAGACGGACGGCCTCCACCCAGGAAATAACTCGTAATCTGCGAAAGCGGGGTGCAAGGATGAAGGTCAAAACCAGTGCAATCGCGTTACATAAAAAAATCAAGGACGTCGAAATACCAAGACGGTAAACTCGCCCGGCGCATCCGACGAAAGTCCATGCGGAAAACATAGTGACAAAGGCAGATGCACCGACAAGCCACCAAGTAAGCGACCCACCCGCCCGAAAGAAATCACTGCTGTCCTTGTTTTTCTTTATATAAACCATCCCGATAGCGATCATAAAAAATGCGTAGAAGAGGATAGCGAGATTGTCAGCAGGCTTCATTGTTGTCTCCCGCAACCGGCATCTAAAGCCTTATGATTATTCAGCATCAACATGAGACTTCTTGCATCCTCAATGACTTGCTCCGCAGAATCATCTTTCACAAATTCCAGCAACAAAAAGTGATCACGGCCTGTCGTGCGAACCGTCGCAAGGTACTCTTTCCACCGCTCGGTTCCATCTGCTAAGGGATGCCGATGGAAGTCCGCCGGCTTGAGTGCTCGGATGGTTTCGTTGAGGATGTTTTTTTCACAGGAACCGATGGTCCAGTGATACACGTGAACGGTACTGAGGCGTGACAACAGACTCCGAAGCCCACTCAGACAATGATCTGTGGTATAACCATGCGGTGATTGCCACGAGAAAAACACATTGGGGTGCGGCACTTGAACGGCAAACTGCACGGCCGTTTCGTTGCGATCAGTCAGGGTTCCGCCATGAAACTCAAATGTAATCGAAATCCCTTGCTCTGCCGCAAGATCGGCGATCCTGAACGTATCCTCCACCACTTTTTGAATAAAGTCCGCATCGGCATCACAGGTGTTGCGATCACCAGCCCAAACCCGAATGGTTGGAGCACCCAATTCGACGGCGCTATCCAGCACACTATGGAAACTCAATCCAGAAGCTTCACTCACCCCGACCTTGTAATACGAACCATAGGAGGAAACCTCCAGTCCTGCATCCTTTGTCAGCCCGCGAACCCGCCTGGCGCATACCACATCACCATGCGGAACATGACCGATTCCCCACCATTCCACGCCCTGCAATCCCGCACGAACAGCGGTTTGCAAAACCTCCTCTACGGAACATTTAGCCAACGTGACTGAACACATCCCTGATTTAATTACACCCATCTATCAATTCCTTTATAAAATTTCGAAACCCGAAAGACCCAAACTCGAAACAATCTCAAAATCCAAATTTTTTAATATGCACTTCGTCGCTCGATATTCCTTGTTCGATATTCATCTGTTCATGGCGGCTAAGCCGCTACGCCCTTCCTTTCAACAGTTCCGGATCAACGGCATACAAGAGCGGCTCATTGCGCAACCAGCGCTGAAAATCGGCCAGCACG
>JAGYOL010000241.1 GCA_018399555.1 Kiritimatiellia bacterium
GAAGACCCCCGCACAATCGACGGCGGCTTCACCTCGAATGACGCCGGCGACCGCGAATTCGCCATGTGGCGTGCATATCGCTCGATCGACATCGCACGCGAGTTGGGGGCCGACAAGATTGTGCTCTGGCTGGCACGCGAGGGCACTCTCTGCTATGAGAGCAAGAATCCGGTTGAGTCAGTCGACCGTCTGATCGAGGCGATTGACGGAATGCTGGCTTACGACAGCTCGATTAAAATTCTGATCGAGCCGAAACCCAATGAGCCGATCGACCGCAGTTTCTGTCCAACTATCGGTCATGTGATGGGGCTTTCCTCCAGAACATCGGCACCGGAGAGGGTCGGGGGTCTGCTGGAAAGCGCCCACGCCATGCTGGCCGGGCTTGATCCGGCCAATGAGATCGCCTTCGGCCTGGCCTGTGGCAAGCTCTGGAGTGTGCATCTCAATGATCAGAACGGCATGAAGTACGATCAGGATAAAAGTTTTGGTGTCGAAAATCTGCGTCAGGCCTTCAATCAGGTCAAGGTGCTGATTGAAAACAATTATGGCAGCAACGGGGAATATATCGGATTGGATGTCAAGGCGATGCGCACACAGCGGATCGATGACTGCTACCGGCACCTTTCAAACAGCCTGCAGGTCTTCCGTCTGCTTGAAAGTAAAGCACGCAAGTTCGATTATGTCCTGCAGCGTGAATGCGTTGCGGCACGGAACTACGAGAAGCTCGAGATGTACGTCTTGGAACTGCTGATGAACGGTTGACCGCATTAGCGCATTAAAGTTAAGAAGAACTGAACGCAATCTGCCGGATTGAAGCATCCGGCAGATTGTCAGGAGTTGCTCAGCATGACATTCCAGACATTGGATATCTCTGTGATTGCCGTTTATTTCCTTCTGCTTCTCGGGATCGGGATATGGAAGGGAAGGGGCAGCCGCGGTTCCGCCGACAGTTATTTTGTCTCCAAGGGCATGCTGCCCTGGTGGGCGATCGGCATGGCATATATCGCGACCGGCATGAACACCGAACAGTTGATCGGTCAGAACGGCATGGGCTATACAATCGGCCTGACTATGGTCAACTGGTATCTGATTGTCATCTTTGTTTTCACTCCGCTGATATTCGTTTTTTTCCCGATCTACCTGCGCAATAATATCAAGACGATGCCTGAATATCTCGGACGTCGTTTTGATAAACGCAGTGAGAATGTCTTTGCGGTTGTGCTGCTGGCAAGTTACATTCTGATGAACCTGGCGGTGGTGTTCTATGGCGGTGCCAAGGTGCTGCAGGTGGTCTTCGGCATCAATCTCTGGGTGGGGCTGGCTGTTTTGGGGCTGGTTGCCGGGGTTTACACGATGTACGGCGGCATGTCGTCGATGATCTACGCCGCTGTATTTCAGTTCGCTCTGATTTTTATCGCCGGTCTGGCGCTATTCATTCTGGGGTATCTGCATCTTCCCAACGGCTGGCAGGATGTGGTGCAACATGCGCCGGGGGGCTTTCATCTGATTCAGCCTATGGATTATGAGACCATCCCCTGGCATGCGATTGTTATGACTGTTTTGGGACTTCATCTGTTTTACTCATGTATGAATCAGGCGCTGGTGCAGCGCGGGTTCGGTGCGCGCAGCGAATGGGATGTGCGCATTGCTATTCTTTTCGCCGGCTCTTTCGCCATAGTACGTCCCTTCGTCGAAATTTTTCCGGGCATGATCGCACGCGCGCTCGCCTTCACCGGCCATGCTGAGTTTGTGCTGGGCGACCGCTCGGTGGATGATGTTTTTCCGATGCTGGTGAGGAATCTTGTGCCGGTCGGATTGCGCGGTCTGATGGTGGTTGGCATTCTTTCATCTGTGATGTCCACCATCTCCGCCTATCTGAACTCAATTTCAACACTGATCACCTATGATGTTTACCGCAAATGGATCAACAATGCGGCCTCGGATCGGCAACTGGTCAGAGTCGGCATGTTCTCCACTCTGGTGCTGATGGTTTTCAGTATCCTCTATTCGCCGCTGATCGGCAGAATGGGCGGTATTTTCAATTACTTTCAGATGGCGGCATCCTATCTGGCGGTGCCCTTCGCAACGGTTTTTCTTTTCGGCATGTTCTGGAAGCGGGCTACGCCGGCTGCCGCGCTGACGGTGATAATCGTTGGTGTGCCGATCGGCATTCTGATCCGCTACGCATTTGTGCCGCTTTTCTTCAGCGCATCGATGATCGAGGCATACAGTCTGGACAACTTTTTTGTGCTCAGCGGTGTCAATCAGATGGTCTGCTCAATAATCATGGTGGCAGTCAGTCTTTGCACCGAACCGCGGCCGTTTGCTGAAATCAGCAGCCTGCTCTGGAGTGCGAAACACCTGCGTCTGCCACCCGGCGAGCCCAGACGTCCGCTGCTGCAGTCGGTCGGTTTCTGGTGGGTGGTCTTTATGTTGTTCTACATTTTCATCTATATTGTTTTCTGGTAATTAAAAAAGGAATTAGAGTATGAGAGTTCTGGCTTTCGGCCCGCACCCCGATGATATTGAGTATTACTGTGCGGGCACCCTGGCGAAGTATAAAGATCAGGGGCATGAAATTGGTTTTGCAATCATGACGCGCGGTGATGTCGGTTCACCGACATTAAGCGCGGACTTTCGGGATGTAACCCAAAA
>JAGYOL010000242.1 GCA_018399555.1 Kiritimatiellia bacterium
TAAAGAATCAAGCTCTATCCCATCTTGCCCGTGGCTGCCGGAATGGAGCGGGCAGGCATCTATTCTGGATTACTACGTTTCGGACAAGCTTTGGTTTGAAACCAACATGGCGGCGATACGCACATTCCCCGATGCCGTTTTTCTGCCGGGCTTCTGGTCGGAGTACGGCATGTGTACCGAGCCGTCGGCCTTCGGCTCAAAGCTTGTCTGGCATGAACATGAACTGCCTTTCGCGTCCGCATTGAACGGTGTCGGAGCAGGTGAAAAAGCACTTGTGCTTGAGAAGCCCGATCCGCGGTGCAGCGGACTAATGCCCTTTACGCTGCGTCGACTGCAACTGGCGCAGCCGGCCATTGAGGCTGAAGGGCATTCAATCCGCTTTGCCGTGGCGCGCGGACCGCTGAACATCGCCAGCTTTCTGATGGGTACGACCGAATTCCTGATGGCGATGCAGTTAGATCCCGACGGCATCGCTGCCATGCTGGAGGTAATCACCGAGTTTCTGGAAGACTGGATCAAAGTGCAGGCCGCGACTTTCCCATCGATCAGAGGTGTTTTTATTCTGGATGATATCGTCGGCTTTGTCGGTCCGGATGATGTCGACCGTTGGGTCGCGCCCTCATTAAGGCGTGTTTTTTCAGCTATTGACAGTGACATCCGTTTTTTCCACAATGATGCCAATGGAGTGATCTGCGCCGCACGGCTGGCGGATATCGGTGTGAATCTGTTTAACTTCAGCTTCGAACATCCAATCGATGAAATGCGCACATTGGCAGGCGATAAGGTCGCACTGCTGGGTAATGTCCCGCCGCGTGATGTGCTGGCAGTCGGGTTGCCCGACGATGTACGTAGGAGCGTTAGAGAGATGAAAATGCGTCTCAAAGGCGATTATAGCAATGTGGTTTTCTCATGCGGCGGCGGTCTTCCGCCGGGGGTGCCGACAGCTAACCTGAAAGCGTTTATCGACGAGGCCGCAGTTTAATTGTGAATTATGAATGGATTTTTAATCCTGAAATGTGTTTAAAACCACGAAAATTACGAAAGACACGAAAGAGATGAGAAGTATAAAACAGATTCTGCCTATAGTGGCGTTGGCCTCGTGCGGGCTGGTAAACCTGCAGGCCGTGGATGAGTACACCGTGACAGCGGAGTGGATCGCATCGATTGAAAAAATCGCGCCGACCGAAGTTATGGCAACACCTAAAAAAGAGCGTAAAATCCTGATTTTTCCACTGATTACCGGATTCAATCATAAAGTGACCGATCAGACAACCGAGGTTGTTAAGATTCTTGGCACTCAAACCGGCGCGTGGACCAGCTTTGTAAGCAGTGATATCGAAGAGTTCGCGCCGGAGAAGATCAGCGGATATGATGCGGTTGTGCTGAACAACAACTGCCCCACCGGCAAAGACCGCGATGTCTTCCGCGATGTGCTGATAAACCTGGTGGATAAGCACGGAGTTAAATACAAAGATATGCCTCTGCCCGAACGCGAGGCCAAGGCTGCTGCGCTGCTGCGCTCATTGATGAACTATGTTAAAGAGGGCGGCGGGCTGATTGCACTGCATGGAGCAATCGCGAATTTTAATTACAACGATCAATTCAGCACTCTGATCGGTGGCAGTTTTCACTTTCATCCGCCCGCACAGGAAATTACGCTGCAGCCGGTTGACAGCAACCATCCGCTGCTGCGAGCTTTTAACGGCAGAGCCCTTATTCACAAAGATGAGCCTTATTTCTTTAACCGAGCCTACGCCGCCATGAACTTCCGCCCGTTGCTTGAGTTGGAAATAAGCAAACTGAAAGCGCATCCTAAAGTTGCCAAGCTGCCGAAAATCAAACGTTACGCGGCCTGGATAAAGCCGCATGGCGAAGGACGGGTCTTCTTCTCTTCTCCCTCGCATTTTCCCGCCAGCTTTCAGAATTCGGCTCTGCTGCAATTCATGCTGGGTGGAATTCAATATGCCTTGGGTGATCTGGAGTGCGACGACTCACCGCTGAAGTGAGATGCGGAATGAGTGAAGGTCTGATCGGTCCCGCCGGGCGGAACCTCGTTTCATTGTCCCGCTGGGCGGCAGGTGTCGCTCATAGAGCGACTACTACAGCATCAACCTGCGGGTGACTCGCGATGAGTCACCGGGCGGCAGGTGTCGCTCATAGAGCGACTACTACAGCTGTTGGTGCATGCGAAGCACTGTAGGGCATTGCCGTTTTCGAGTCAATCGACATCGCCGAGTTTCGGTTGGCTATTTTCCGGCGAGTGCGCTACAATGCCCCCATGAAGTTTTTTAACACATCCGGTCCGGTCAACCAGAGTGAGCACTACAAGATCGACCCCCTCACCCGCTGGGATTTGGAGGAGATACTCACGCTGATCGAGCAGAAGAAGTATTTCATTCTGCACGCCCCGCGGCAGACGGGCAAGACCTCCTGCCTGCTGGCACTGCGCGACTGTCTGAACGCGGAGGGCCGCTATCACTGCGTCTACGCCAATTTCGAGGCCGCCCAGACCGCCCGGAATGATGTCGCATCGGGGTTGGCGGCGATCCTCTCGCAGCTTCACGAGCGAGCCTGCGGCATCGTAGAGGGGGCCGACAGTCTGTCGGTGGCGAATATGTTGGAATC
>JAGYOL010000243.1 GCA_018399555.1 Kiritimatiellia bacterium
TCGATGACTCAAAATGCGTTTAAGCCCGACATTGGAACGGTATGGCAAGGTCGGCACCAGACGCACCTGATAACCGTCAACCGCATACACCGGATCCAACGAACGTTTCATCTTGCGCAGATGATGGAAGTCGCTCGACCACCAGACCACCTTGTGACCAAGAGCGGACAATGCCCGCGCCAGCAGCTCATAGCGCAAAGCTCTGCCACCCTCCAATGGCAGCGGATCAAAAGGACTGTTAAGCCAGAAAAACATAAATAATATCGACCAAGGAGTGGTTTGATTCAATCTCCCAGCTCCGTGTCTCTGCTGTACCTCGGCATAGTTCCGTATCAGCGGAACGACGCCGGGTGTCTCCGTGTTAAATTCCCCTCTGCCGATTGCCACTGCCGGCTGCCCGCCGCTCATCCCCACTCCGCTATTCATGAGAGAAGACGCGCGCATGGAACAGCCCAGATATCCGGCTCGCAAAGGGGTGCCAGACGGCTCCCCCTGTACACAACCATTCCACCCCGCCACCGTTCACCAGCCGCCTCTGCCAACCGTCGCAATCCCGAAGCATCCGCCCGATCCACACTCTCTCGCGATTTGATTTCAATCCCGAATAAACCGTCACTCCTTTCAATCAAGAGATCCACCTCCAGGCCTGAACGCGTCCTATAGTAGAAAAGTCGGATATCCGCGCCGCTGCTGCTGACCCATTTATTCAATTCACCAACAACAAAAGTTTCAAACAACTCGCCGGTATCCGCCTGATGCAACCCACTGACCTGACGCAGCACTCCCGGATCGATCCAATACAGCTTTGGTGTCTTGACCACCTGACTCGTCAGATTCACATGATAAGGTTGCAGCAATACCGCCTGATAAGAAAGTCGCAGATATTCAAGATAGCGACGGGCTGTCTCGGCGCTCACTCCCGCATCCTTCGCTAACTCCGCATACGAAAGCATCCGGCCGGAACGCAATGCCGCAAGTCTTTGAAATTTTTTAAACGGAGCAAGATCCGAAAGACGCGCAAGATCACCCAGATCACGCTCAAGATAGGTGATTTCATATGATCTCAACCACTGACGCCGCTCCTCATCATCCAACCGCAACAACTCAGGCATCCCGCCCCACTCAAACAAATGCGTGCCAACCTGATCCAGCACATGCATTTCATCAGGAGGCAGACGTGCTCCCAATGGAGATAAAAGCGCATCAAGCGATTCACATTTCACCAGCCCCGCGCAAAGTGGCGGTTTCAAAGCAACTCCCCGCATAGCGGCAGCGCACTCACAGAACATCAGCGGCCACAACTCGTACACAAAGGCGCGACCCGCCAATGTTTCCCGCACACGCGAAAGCAAAAGAATCTGCGCGGAACCAGACAAAACCGAAAACAACAACGCCCCTTCATCAAAGGCGTATTTCACCTTCTCGAAAACCGATGCCTCTTTCTGCGCTTCATCAATCACCGCAGCTCCCACTTCAGCAGCCCAGTTAAACGATGAAACCTCTCTAACCCACTCTCTGTTCTCGAAAGCATCCAAATTGACGTATCGCAGAGCGGGATACGACTGCCTGATTAAAGTTGTTTTGCCTGTCTGTCTCGCACCGGTGACAATTACAACCCGGCGGTCGTCAGCAGACGGCAACCGATCACTCAACCATCTTTTAACCCTCTTTTCGCTCTTCATGTGTGTGATATTACAGCTTTTTAACACTCTTAGTCAACGAAATTACAGTTGTCCCGCGGATATTAGCGGGCCAACTCGTCTTTTCTTTCCCCGCGATCAACCCGCAGGGTTAAAGGCCGCATGTTTCAATGCGGAGATTATCCCTTTAAACCAGTCCCGCGCTATGGGACGATCGAACCTTCAAACGAGGCCGCGCAGCCGCGATCAAACCAGCGGCGCAGCCGCGATCAAACCAGCGACGCTTTGCGGAGCGCTGGAACGTATTTTTCAGCTATTGCTGAAAAATTCTCCGCCCACTGCTCTTTGGAATACGGCGCAACCAGCGCCATGCCCCGTCCACCGATCTCGGCCAGACGCTCTTCATTCTCATGCACCCACAGCATGCCATCCGCAATGCTGGCTGCATCATTAGTTCCGCAGACAACTCCGTTGTAATGCGAGCGTACCAAATCCGCGTGGCTGCCGCAGGCTTCCGTGCAAACAACCGGCAATCCGGCTGCCACTGCTTCGGCGATCACCAGCGGCCAGGGATCATACTTGCTGGTCAACACGAATGCGCCATTCTCCGCATAAACATCAACCACTGCGGAAGGCTCCGCATAGCCGCAGTCCGTTAAACCCTCCACGTCACGAAACACGGTCCCCGCATCGCCCTGTCCATAGCAATTGAGAGACCAGGGACGATCCACTTTGGCGCAATACTGCTGATACGCCTCTACCAGCACATCCAGCCGTTTCTCCCTTGCATATCTACCGACGAACACAAAGCTGCGCGGATAGAACTTAAGAGCCTTGCGTTTAAGCACGGCTTCATTGAACTTCTGAGTGTTGATCGAGAATAACCCATGGTGAATCTGCGAACTTTTGAAACCGAGAAATTTAGCATAAAACGCCGTCCGGTCTCCCGGCACAAAAGCGCCTTGAAAACG
>JAGYOL010000244.1 GCA_018399555.1 Kiritimatiellia bacterium
CAGCACCGGGGCATGTCCTGATAAGCAATGTCTCTACCCGCAGGTCTGCGACGCGCTGCATCCCACACACAAACCGCTGATTGTGCTGCTGAACCGGCTGCGTAATCTCGCGGGGGTGCGCAGAGTTTTCACTGCTTCGGGTATACGTCCCGATCTGGTTGCAGCGGATACCGCTTATGGCGGGTGCTACATCGAGTGTATCGCCCGTCATCATGTCTCCGGGCAACTTAAGCTTGCCCCGGAGCATGTGAACAGGCGGGTGCTTCGTTTTATGGGCAAGCCGAAGAGTGAAGCGCTGCTTGAATTTAAACGACAGTTTGAGGCGGTCAATCGATGTTATGGCCTCAGGCAGTTTCTGACCTATTATTTTATTGCGGCACATCCCGGCTGTACGCTGGGAGAGATGCGGGAGCTGAAACAATTCGCCACATGTGAGCTGAAACTTAATCCCGAGCAGGTGCAGATCTTCACGCCTACCCCTTCGACCTGGTCCACTGCGATGTATTACACCGGAGTTGATCCAGAGAGCGGAGAAGAGATTTTTGTGGCTAGGGGTTCAGGTGAAAAACAGCGCCAGAAGGATTTGCTGCAGAGGCGAGGATGAAATTGCGGCGGGAGTGCGCGGCGGGGCCGCGCCACGGTAACTGGTTTAGCCGGTGGGGCTGGATTACGTTTCCATTTTGAAGCCCGCGTTTTTCAGAGTGCGTATAAGGATTTCGGCGGCACCAATTTCGGCGGCGCGTTTGGAGCCGGCGGTAAACTCGGCCTGAAAGCCGCCCTGCACTGCAACGCGCATAGTGTAGCGTGGGTTGTGATCGGGACCGGTTGTTTCGACGAGGGTATAGTGCGGCGAGTCGATCCAGGCGTGGCGCTGGGCGAGTTCCTGCAGAGCCCCTTTGGGATTGCCGTGCCAGCGCTCGGCGGGCAGTGCCGGCATACCGGGCAGAAAGCGGCGGAAAAGGGCAGCGGCGGCTTTATATCCGCCATCGCACCAGACCGCACCGAAAACAGCTTCGATCGCGTCTTCCAGTTCCCGGTCCGAACAGGTGCCGGAATCATCGGAGGCGGTGTAGAGAAGGAACTCATCCAGAGTCAGTGAACGGGCCAGGGCAGCGAGAGTGCGTCCGTTGGCAAGATGCGTGACACGCAGGGTCAGTTCTCCTTCATCCAGATCGGGATTATCTTCAAAGACATAAGCCGCGGCCAGCAGGCCGAAGACGGCATCACCGAGAAATTCCAGACGTTGGTTATCCGTGACAGCACCCTCTGAGTTATGTCCGCGCCAGGAGGGGGCCGTCAGGGCGGCATTCAGCAGTGCGCTTTTCCTGAAACGGTATTTCAGGATTTTCTGCAACTTTTTCAACTGTTTAATTCTATTCATTTTTTTAATCAGCGGCGTTACGTCGGCGGCAAACTTTGTCATTTTGTCTATCCTGTTTTTACTACAATATACGCGGGATCGCGCTTGCCTCACAGCCATCGTATCAAAGAGATCAGACTTCCGCAATTATCCTCAGGCATCTTCATATCGGGAACCAGGGGCCAGTCGATCTCTTTGATACTAGCGCGAAGCGGATAGTTCCACTTGAAAGGCTCTGCAGTCATGAAAACCCAGATTGATTCTGTGGTGTGGGCGTTTTCCTGAATGCCGATCACACCGTAGGGTTCAGCATCGCAGACACGGGCTGCTGCCTTGCAAAGGGGCAGGAGATCGATGTGCCAGTTACTGACATGCACGGCCAGAATGCCATCGGGTTTAAGTCGGTTGAAATAGAGTTCGAACGCCTCTCTGGTGGCAAGGTGGCCGGGGACAGCGTCACCGCTGTAGGCATCGATCATCAATACATCATAGAGAGGATCATCGGATTGCTGCTCGATGGCGAGCATCCGGCGGGCGTCGCCCTCTATCAGATCGATCGTGGCGGATGAATCAGCGAGAAAACTGAAGAGGGTCGGATTGCAGGCGACGTCGATTACATCCGGGTTGATTTCAAAGAAGCGGTACAGATCGTTGACTCTGCCGTAGGTTGCCATTGAACCGGCACCGAGACCTATAACGCCGACGGTGAGGGGCTGGCCCCGGCGATAGCGTGGATGCGCGAGAACCGCAATGCCACCGCCGGTCGTGCCGTAATAGGAGTTCGGCAGGCGGCGGAGTTCACTGTGTTTAATTTGAATGCCGTGCGTGGTTTGTCCGCTCCAGAGATAGTTGACGGGAGCCGTGCGATTTTCGCCGATTGCCTCACGGGTGCGGGTGACCCGCAGGGTGCCGTAGAAATTACGTCGGCTGAGAATCACTTCAGCCTCTGAACGCCGCGAGCATCGATGTACAAAGAGTGCGGCACCCAGAGCCCAGAGGCACAGTGTCACTCCGTACGCATAGCGATGCCGTTTAAAAAAGGGAAGCGGGCGCAGTGTCAAGGCGAGAAGTATGCAGGCACTGAACCAGAGAGCCAGCGGATATTCAAAAACTGAAGCGAAAACAAGCGGCGCAACAACCGAAGCGAGGACTCCACCGGCTGCGCCGCCGGCGGTCATAATCAGATAGTAGTGTGTCAGCCGGGCCGTTTCAGGGCGTTCAAG
>JAGYOL010000245.1 GCA_018399555.1 Kiritimatiellia bacterium
GCGCGGCAACTCCGCCGGCACTTCATACAAACCAGTTACTGTGGCGCGGCATTATTGCCGCGCACTCTTTCGGTCAGACGTTTTCACAACTCTCGTCGGTAATATTCAATACTTACCTCCACGTTGCGAGCCTAACAAACAAAACGAGAAAAAGAAAATACGAAAAAAAGTTCTGTTTGCAAATCGATTCTGAAAACGCTTCCGGGATCAATTGATCCCGGAAGCGTCCGGACCTGTAGTCTTTTCATAGAGTTGGGACTATGGTTGAATCAGCCGATCGCGGCCCCGCCCCTTTCTCCGGTGCGGATGCGGATACACTCCGGCAGATCCAGGATGAATATCTTGCCATCACCGATCTTTCCGGTGCGGGCACCTTTGATTATGGCTTCAACCGCCGGTTTAACAAACTCATCATTGACAGCTATACGCACCTCGACCTTTTTGAGCAGATTGATCTCCTTCTTGAGACCGCGATAGGTCTCTTCGTAACCCATTTGCTGCCCGCAGCCGATCACATTTGATGCGGTCATTTTGCCGACCCCCGCGTTCTGCAGAGCATCTTTGACATCGGACAGTTTATCCGGTTGAATAACTGCTATTACCAGTTTCATAGTTAGTTCCTTTCGATTAAAGTTTTGATAATCCTCCGGCGTGTAGCCGGAAGATAGGCTCATTTGGTCAGAAAACCCTGAAAATCAGGATAGGCCTCATTGCCGTGTTCGCCTACGTCCAGACCCTGCAGTTCCTCGTCGCGTGAGACACGGATGCCGATCAGAGCTTTGAGCAGATACCAGACTGCAGCGGAGAGAACCAGTGTGAACAGCGCAACCAGCACCACCCCTTTGAACTGCTGTACAAACTGCGCTCCGCGGGTCAGACCGGTGGCCAGACCAGCAACGCTCTCGGCCACAGCGGCGTCATAGAACACTCCCACCGCAAGGGTGCCCCAGATACCGTTGAGTAAGTGAACCGAGAGTGCACCGACCGGATCGTCGATGCGCAGGCGGTCGAACATCAGCACGCCGAAAACCACGATCACACCTGCAATCAGACCGATCACCGCGGCGGATGCCGGGGTTACAAAAGCGCAGGGTGCCGTAACAGCCACCAGACCGGCCAGACAGCCGTTCAGAATCATACTGAGGTCGGGTTTCTTCAGCAGCAGCCAGGCTGTTACGGCGGCGGCAATAGTGCCGGTAACCGCCGCGATGTTGGTGTTCACCAGCACGTGTGCGATAGCAGAACCGTCACCGGCCGACATCGTTGAACCGGGGTTGAATCCGAACCAGCCGAGCCAGAGAATCAGCACGCCCAGGGCCGCGCTGCTCATGTTATGGCCCATCACAGGCCTGACCGTTCCGTTGGGACGGAACTTCTGAACGCGCGGACCGAGAATCAGAGCACCGGTTAAAGCCGCCCACCCTCCGACAGAGTGCACCACAGTCGAGCCGGCAAAATCACGGAAGCTGTGGAAAAAAGCGGTTATGCCGCTGCCCGGTGCTCCGGCCAGTATGCCTCCGCCCCAGATCCAGTGGCCGCTGACCGGATACACCAGTCCCACCAGAAAGAGAGAGAAGATCAGAAACGAGCCGAATTTTATGCGTTCAGCTACCGCCCCCGAAACAATCGTCGCGGCGGTTGCGGCAAAGGCCAGCTGAAAGAAAAACTTGGCCCACAGCGGCACCGGTGTCCAGTTGATAGCGGAATAAACCCCTTCATAAGTGGCTGTGGAAAAGGGATTCATCGCGGCGTAGTCCGCTCCCAGCGCAGGGGAGTTGTCCGCACCCGATGCGAATAAGATACCCTGCAACCCGCAGAAAAGGTTGCCGTCGCCGAACATCAATCCCCAGCCTACCGCCCAGAATGAAAGCGTGGCGATTGAAAAGACAATGAAGTTTTTGGCGAGGATGTTGACACAGTTTTTCGCCTGACAGAAACCGCTTTCAACCATAGCGAAGCCGGCATTCATCCAGAAAACCAGCATGGCTGCCACCAGCACCCAGATTGTGTCGATGGCCACGCGCAGGTCACTCATCCCCTCCGTCACAGCAGTATTGACCTCAGGCTGCGCTACCGCCTCCTGTGCGAAGCCGGAGGCGACAACGCCGAGTAAAAGCGGTACAGCCACAATGGCCGTTTTACAGATTCGGTTAATAGTCATTTTATCCTTCCTGTTCTTTATTGTTGTTTCTCAGTTAAACAAACTCCGCTCCATCCGAATGGCACGGATCGACACTGCATCAGCAATTCGTATGCCGAAAGTGTTTTGCTCTAACTGAGTTGCAACTATAAGTTGTTGAAGAACAGAAAGATAAATTTTAATTAAGGTTTGCTGCAACGCATTACCGTAACAGAAACAGAGATGACAAATTTGTAGAACCGCCGCGCTGAACAGCACCACTTCGACGTTTTCGTAGAACACTCGTCCACCGCGGCTCCGCGCTTTGCCCCGCCGGCTAAACAGTTACTGTGGCGCGGCCCCGCGCTTTGCATCACCGGCTAAACCAGTTA
>JAGYOL010000246.1 GCA_018399555.1 Kiritimatiellia bacterium
TCAAATTGCATGATTTCCCCTTAATTTTGTTGGTCGCCACATCATGATTTAATCTATTTACGGCAAAATGGCAACTGCCGTTTTTAGTCGCTATAATTTTAGTTTCTGTCGTAAAAAACAAGAATTTACGCTAGGGGTCGTAGCTAAATATTTGTACATTTGTGCAATAAAGGCTCACTTATTGTTCAAAAATATCAAAACAAATGTCAAATATCTTAACTACGACCCCGCTTGGTTCAGCGTGGCGCATTTACTTTGTCAATTCACCGCCGACAAATCGAAATAAAAAAATTTATGCTTATGTTTGCACTGCACGTTTCAATAATGTATATTACTAACACCGGTCGGGCACTCTAAGGTTTGCCTGGATTAAAAAGTCGTTTTCAAAGTGAGGCGAAGTTATGAAGAAAGTATTGTTCAGTTTACTGGTTACGGGTTGTTTGATTCTGTCAGCGGGTGCCGCTGAAAAGGTTGACTGGCCTGTGTGGTTCGCGTTTAATGACACCGAGGATATAGATGTGGTTGGTCTGCGGGTGAATCTTTTATCCGGAAATTGCGAACAGGTTACCGGTATGGACCTCGGTTTTATAGGGCGTTCGCGCTATTACAACGGTGTCCAGATGAACCTGCTTGTCAACAGCGTCGAAGATGAAATGGCTGGCTGGCAGTTCAGCTTGGGTTATAATGAGATCGGGTACGCCAATTTTGTCAGCGGCCAGGTTGGTCTCTGGAATCAGGCTCAGAGCCTCAACGGAGCACAATTGGGATTGGTCAATCTGGTCGATTATGCCTGCGGTCTGCAGGTTGGACTAATCAATCGTGCCGAGGAGACTTCAGGCTACCAGATCGGGCTGATCAATGTGATTCGAGGCAGTCGCGTACCCTTTATGCCTCTGATAAACTTCAGCTACTGATTCCCGACAACAAATGAGCTAGTTTAAACGCAAAGCGCAGTTGCCAGAGGGGCTGCTCTTTGCGTTTTGGTGTTTAAACAGCGAAGGAGATTTGCAGATGAAGATTAAACCGTTCCGGGCGCTACGTCCCGCACTGGGCAAAGAGGAGCTGGTGGCTGCTGTGCCCTATGATGTTGTGGATAGCGATGAGGCTCGCCGCCTTGCCCATGGCAATCCGGAGAGTTTCCTGCATGTCACCCGGCCTGAAATCGACCTGCCCCTCGGAACCGATCTGCACAGCGACGCGGTTTATGTCCGCGGGGCCGCCGCCTTGCGCGAGCTGCAGGAACGCGGCGCACTGGTGCGTGAGAAGCAGGATTGCATCTATCTTTATCGCCAGATTATGGGTGAGCACTCCCAGACCGGTGTAGTGCTCTGCTGCCACATTGATGACTATGCTTCCAACCGCATCCGGAAACATGAAAAAACCCGTCAGGACAAAGAGGATGACCGCACCCGCCATGTGCTGACAATGAATGCCAACTCCGGTCCGGTTTTTCTCACCTGCCGCGATGACCATACAATGAATGAACTTATCAACGAAGCTGCGCGTACTCTGCCGCCACTATATGACTTCACCGCTCAGGATGGTGTGCGCCATACCCTTTGGCGGATCGACAGTGAACCGGAAAAGTGGATCGATGTGTTTGAACAGGTGCCATTGACCTATGTAGCCGACGGTCACCACCGGGCCGCTGCGGCCTGGCGCGCCGGTGAACAACGCAAGGCGGAAAATCCCCGGCATGACGGCAGCGAGGAGTATAACTGGTTTCTGGCGGTGGTCTTTCCCGCTTCACAGTTGAATATCATGGCGTATAATCGCTGTGTGGTTGATTTAAATGGACTGAGTGCGGATGAGTTTTTGAAAAAGACTGAATCTCTCTTCCAGGTGGAGCCGACAGGAAATCCGATTCCGGATGAAGCACTTCAGCTCTGTATGTATCTGCGTGGCAACTGGTACAAACTGAGCTGGGAACCATTTGAGGCCGACCCGGTCAGGATGCTGGATGTCAGTGTGCTGCAAGATCGCTTGCTGGCACCGCTTCTGGGTATCGACGATCCGCGTACCGACACACGCATAGATTTTATCGGAGGTATCCGCGGTACGGATGAACTTGTTAAACGGGTTGACTCCGGACGTGATGCTGTAGCATTCTCAATGTGTCCGGTTTCAATTGAACAGATGATGGACATCGCCGACGCGGATCAGATAATGCCGCCCAAGAGCACCTGGTTCGAACCCAAACTGCGCTCCGGTCTGATCATTCATACGCTTGATCAGGTATTGTAAAGTTGAAGGGGCAGAGAGTACGTAGCGCAGCGTAGCCGCAACCAAACTGTTTTTTAACAGGATATTACTGCTTCAGAAATTATCTCTCACAGAGTCACGGAGAATATAGAGAGCAAAACCTCTGAGAGCTCTGTGACTCTGTGAGAGATAAAAACATACATAAAAAACACGAAAATGATGGATAGTAGTACATTGGTCTCATAGGGCTCATA
>JAGYOL010000247.1 GCA_018399555.1 Kiritimatiellia bacterium
CCAGAGTTAACACGGGATAAACCTTCGGTACCTGCTTCTGGACACTGGCGACCAGCGCGGAGTAGTTCGGCGGCTGATGATCGAATTTCTCCCGATACCAGCCGAGCATCCGTACAAAAGGGACATCAGCGAGTTCAATCACAGCTTTGACAGAGGAGTAAGCATTGCCGTCGCGGTCGATATGTTTTAAACGCTTAGATGGAAACAAAAAAGGCGGTGTAAGCGAAGTGTCATAAGGAGGGTTGACCAGCACATGGCAGACGCGATCCTGCTCGCGCGCCAGCAAACTCATACATGAAATCATCAGCACGCTCATAGTTTTGCGTCCTCCGGCGATTGAGGCGATCACGGTGGTTTCAGGATTGTCGGTGAATTCACGCAGATGACGCAACATGAAATCCGCCGCGACTGCATTATCAGCGGATGACGTGATATCGCTCAGCTCATGCACACCGTCAGATGATGTGAAAGAGCGTATGGAGTCGCCGGTGTTGCCGAACTTGAGCCGATCGGTGACGTCAACACCCTCTTTCTCCAGCGCATTCTTGAGCGCATCCCAGCCGCTGAGGGTGCCTTTGGCGGCACTGAACAACTGCTTGACGATTTGAGCGCGTCCGCTCGAGGTGGTGAGCACAACAATCCGGTCGGGAACGACGGGGTGTTTTTCATGTGCCAAGGCCCAGACAGTTTCAGTGATGACTGCCGGTGACATGCCGACAACCGCGAACAGGACAACCTCCCTATTATAACTCATACTTTTGCCTTACGCTCTGGTCAAACCGTAACTCACAACTGCTTAGCAGGTTAAATTAGAAATAATGCAAAAGCAAGCAGCAAATTTACATCCTGCATTTGGCTTAAATGCTATGAATCTGATTGAAACACTGACGGCAAAGTGAATTTTATCGTTTTTTATCTGCGGGAAGTCTGCTGTTGATCAGATTTGTCAGCTCTTTTACCAATTTCGGCTTCTGGTCGGCAATATTGCGGAACTCTTTGGCAGCGGCATTCTGATCGTAAAGTTCGACATATCCGTCGGCATGAAGTATCAGTCGGTGATCAGATGTACGCACCGATCGCATCTTTTTCCAGTATGAAAAAGAGGGTGCACCCGGCGAATCTGGATTTTGCAACAACGGCACCAGGGATTTACCGTTAATGAAATCGGGTTTTGCCAGACCTGTCAGCTCGCAGAGGGTCGGGAAAATATCCAGAGTTTCAACCGTGGAGTGGGTCGCTTTGCCCGGCTTAACGGGAGTCGTGGTTTTAATTATAAGCGGCGAACGCAACGCCTCCTCAAACAGATTGTGTTTGCCCCAGATTGCGTGCTCGCCGAGGTTCCAGCCGTGGTCGCCCCAGAGCACAACAATTGTATCATCATAGCGTCCGGACTCTCTGAGTTTATCCAGAATCCTGCCGACCTGAGCGTCGGCATAACTTACGCAAGCGGCATAGTGCCGACGCACCTCAGCGGCGAATTCGCGGTCGGAATTCGGGTCTTTGCCCCACAGGTTGTAATTTCGGAACTCACCGGAGCCATGCCAGGAACTGCGCCAGCCGGGTTTATTTGGGTATGGAGTGGGCGGCAGCTCAAGGTTCTTGTAAGGCTGCATATATTTTGCGGGAGCGCCGAACGGCAGATGCGGCCTGATAATGCCGACTGCCAGAAAGAATGGTTTATCCGCACGCGACAAATCATCGAGCTGAGTGAGCGCCTCGGCGGTGATCAAACCGTCGGGATAGATTGTGTCGGGACCTTCGGCCGATTGAAACACAGCCATCTCTTTGGAAACAACGCGGATTTCTCCGTGGGCCAGACCATGCATCGCACCCCGTGGATGTTGCCACTCTTTGACCGGCATCAGATTGCGATCCCACGCATCGGGCATCTCGATTTCATTTTCGTCATTCCAGTTTTTACCGCCCAGTCCACCGGGATGATGTGAAACCTTGCCGACAGCCACAGTTGTATAGCCGTTTTTCCTGAACCACTCCGGCATGCTGGGGTTGACTTCTTTGCCACTCCTGATAGCTTTAGCTCTTCTGAAAAGCGCATGATTATGTGGTATACCGTAACAACCTGTGAGCAGAGTGAAACGGGATGGCCCGCAGGAGGGCGACTGGACATAATGATTGTTGAACAAACGACCCTGCGCCGCCAGAGCGTCGATACGCGGCGACTGGATGTATGATCTGCCGTAGCAATTAAGCTCAGGACGCAGGTCATCAATACAGATGAGAAGTACATTCGGTTGTTTCGCGGCTGACGCGTTCAGACAAGCAAAAGCTGTCAGCACTATTGCATACACTGATTTCAATATTAACCATTTCATCGATTTTTTCCTTTCGTAAACTAAAGCTGCTTTCAGCCGCCTGT
>JAGYOL010000248.1 GCA_018399555.1 Kiritimatiellia bacterium
AAATGTGATCAGGAATAAAAATTTTAATATCATAAAGTACTTTCCGACGGCCTTTGAAAACAGATTTGCGAGTGCTACTACGCTAGGGGTCGTAGCTAAATATTTGTACATTTGTGCAAGAATGGCGCACTTATGGGTCAAAAATATCAAAACAAATGTCAAATATCTTAACTACGACCCCGCTTGGTTCCGGCTACGCTGGGTTAGGAAAAAGAAACTTAATATCATCACGAGTTTTCCGATGGTTTTTAAAAACAGAGTTATGCGTGCTACAAGATTCCCGTGGTTACCGGCATTGCTGCTTGCCGCAGCATTTTTACAGGCACCCTCTGCTGTGATGTCGCAATCTGCGGTGAAAGAAGATATTCCCGAGGAAATTGTCCGGCGGGTGGACCCTTCGGTGGTGGCGATTCAGCACAAACGCGCGGCGGGCAGCGGCTTTGTGGTCACAGCCGACGGTTATATTATCAGCAATGGCCATGTGGTTAAAGGCGACGATAAAGAGGATCCGATGCGAGCCGAAGAGGGAATCACCGTGATTCTCAACGACGAACGCAAATACTCCGCCAAGGTGATCGGTTTCTGTATGGATCCCGATGTGGCACTGTTGAAAATTGAACCTGATGAGCCGCTGCATCCGGTCGAGTTCGCCGATACACGCGGCGCTCAGATCGGCCAGCACTGCTTTGCAGTCGGCACACCGGTCGGACTTAAACGTACTTTTACCAGTGGCATTCTGAGCAATGTGGACCGGACGGATCTCGGCACCTTCACCATCGTTTTTCAAACCGACGCGGCCATCAATCCCGGTAACAGCGGGGGACCGCTTTTTGATCGCGAAGGACGGGTTCTGGGGGTCAACACCTATGCCAGCCGCGGCAGTAACAATCTCGGTTTTACAATTCCATCACACGTGGTCAGAGTTTTGCGCGAGCATCTCAAGCGTTATGGTCGTTTTCGTAGATGTGACATACCGTTTTTCTTTGTCAGTGAACTCTACGACGAACTGGCCCTGGCACTCGGTGTCGAACGCGGGTTGCTGCTCTCATACGTTATGGAGGATACCCCTGCCGCTGCGGCCGGTATGCAGCGCGGTGATGTGATTGTGGCGGTCGACGGCCAACCCTGCTCCGCCCGGACCCGTGCAGAGCTGATGGAATTCGGATGGAATTTTGCAATCCGGGAACCGGGTACTCAGGTTGAAGTGACCATTCTGCGTAGCGAGGCGGACAACCCCGGAAATTTCTCGCGCAGAGTGATCACGGCCCAGATGGAAATTGATGAACCCCGTCCCGCGCTGGGCAGGTTCCCCGGCGAGGATTTGACCCTTTTCTATGATGCTCTGGGATTGGGCTATAAACGCATACTGCGCCTGCATCGTGTTTTTTACGGCTTGTCGGATCAGCCGGGAGTGTTGGTCAGCCATGTGGAAGCGAGCGGGGCCGCCGGCAAAGCCGACCTGGTGCCCGGCATGGTTATTACGCATGTGAACAAGAGTGTGACTGACGATGTCAATGCGTTCCAGCAGGCGCTGGAAAAAGCTCTGGCCCGGCGTGAAAGGTTTATCGACTTAGAGGTACTGCATGGCCGCAGCAGCTTCAGAACTGCGTTGGCACCCTATTACGATATGAAGGGGCGTGATCTTCTGCTGGTTGTGCCTGAAGGGGGTGTTAATGAACTGGAGCTGATAGTGCGGGAGTTGACCGCCGACGGAGCTTCAATCATTGTCGCGACCACCGACGGCAACTGCAATTTTGTCGACAGCGCAATGCGGGTGGTCAAACTGGCGGATGTGAAAGGTGCCGAATTTGATCTGCTGTTGATGGTTGACGGTCGTAAAGCCTCGGAGTTGCAGAGCGATCAGGAGCTGGGGCGTGTTGTGCAAGAAAGTTACGGTGCGGGTGCGGTTGTCTCCGCCATCGGCAGTACTGCAATTACGCTGATCTTGGCCGATCCGCAGATCAAAGAGAAGAAAATCACCACGGTCAAGGAGTTCTCCGGTGAAGCACTCCGGCTGGAAGCGCGTTATACCGGCAATAATGTTGAAAAAGACGGACGTGTCCTGACCTGCACTGGCTGGACACGCGAAAATATCCGTGAATTTCTCGGTACGCTGCGCGGCATGCTGCGTACTCATCCGCTGCGACCTCGGCTTCAGAGTGAACAACTTTAAAATTTGGCTCTTCCGCAGAATCTGTGGGGTAAAACAGACCTATTGCGGCACCCTCATTCGGATACCATTACCCGACCCGCTTACACGTTCTCCGCCAGTCAAATTATCTCGATACGAGAAAGCCTTCGACATATTTCGTACCATTCCGGTGTTTTTTCTCTAACCCAGCGTAGCCGCCTGTCTGCCGACAGGCAGGGAAC
>JAGYOL010000249.1 GCA_018399555.1 Kiritimatiellia bacterium
GCATATCAAAGCGCCGAATGCCCCCTTCTGGCGCATCAACGGCGAACTGTGCCCTGTGCCCGGATTCGACCCTGTGACGGAGGAACAGGTGCGCGACTTCGCCTTTTATCTTGTGGGCGAGAACGGATTGCGGGAGTTCCAGCGCGCCAACGAGCTGGATGTTGCTTCGACGATCTGCGGCCGCCGCATCCGCATCAACGTGCATGTCCATCTGGGCTGCACCGGTCTCTCGCTGCGTCTGCTACCGTGTGAGTTTTTCCCTCTGAACGCGCTCGGTCTGCCGGTCGGAATCTGCGAGGACATTTGTGCGCTTAAGCAGGGACTGGTGCTTCTGACCGGTGCCACCGGTTCAGGCAAGTCGACGACACTGGCCTCGTTAATTAACGAAATTAATGAGACGCGCTCTGGTCACGTGGTTACAATTGAAGATCCGGTTGAGTATCGCCATGCCACCAAAAGGTGCTTGATAACCCAGCGCGAGGTCGGGCGCGACACCGCTAGCTTCAACGAGGCGCTGCGCCGCGTCCTGCGTGAGGATCCCGACATCGTGCTCATCGGTGAAATGCGCGACCTCGACACCATCCGCGCCGCTCTCACCATCGCCGAAACCGGCCACCTGACCTTCGGGACGCTGCATACCAGCACCGCAATTCACACCGTGACCCGCATCATCAGCTCCTTTCCCGCCAATGAGCAGGAGCAAGTGCGCATACAGCTCGCGGGCAGTCTGAAATACGTCATCTGCCAGCAGTTGCTGCCGCTTGCCGACGGCAGCGGCCGTTGCCTGGCCGCGGAGGTTCTCGTGGCAACCTCCGCCGTGCGTTCGCTTATCCGCGAAAGTCGCATTCATCAGATACCATCTGCCATGCAGACCGGCGTGAACCTCGGTATGATGACACTCGATCAGTCGCTGGATGAACTTGTCCGGCAGGGGAAGGTCTCGCGTCAAACCGCCGATGAATACAGGCTAACTCTCTCATGAACACACTTTCCGTTTGACTTTTTTTGCAATAAATGTCAGCTTTACGAGCGAAGAGCTGATGCAGTTTGAATGGGTCAACTGCGGTCGTTTCGGGAGTGTTTTCGATGGAATTATGTGACTTATGCAGGTTATGTGCAGTTTTTTTTGTGCTTGTCGTCCGAGTGTCGGCCCAGGATGGGATTGAGGCGGAGGAGGCAGGTGTGAATTACAGCGCGGCTGTGGGTTGGGAGAGCAGATATATCTCCGAAGGGCGTAACAATCTGGATGACGGAGGCATTGCCACAATTGAGGCTGGCGTCGGCTTTGAAGGGTTTGATGCCGGTTTTTGGTACGCATTGGCAGATACAGTTTCCTATGATGAGTTGAATCTGTTTTGCCAATACGGCGTAGAGGTGAACTCTGTTGAACTTTATGCTGGATATACCCGTCTTGAGTTCCTGAAGGATGATGATTATGACAATGAGTTTTATGCGGGCGTGGCGTTGAATCATTTTGATCGGCTGGTGCCGGCGCTGGAGTATGTTCACTCAACCGAAGCTCAGAACGGCGACGGAGGCGGCTTCGCCGAGGCATCACTCACCGCTCCCGTGGAATTACTGGACGGCCGCCTGATTCTGGCTCCCTATCTGCTGCAGGGTTTCGATTTCGGATACGCTTCTGATCACTATGATGGGTTCAACAACTTTCAGTTCGGCCTGGGTGCGCATTATGAACTCACGGAAATTTTTCATTTGCGCTCATCTCTCAATCATTCGATTGCCAATCATGATGTGCGCTGCGAGGGGGGCGGCGATGAGACCTGGTTTACAATTGGGATCTGCGCCGCTCTCTAAAGCAGCGGATGCTCCCCAAATAACAGGTTGCCAACATTCCAGTCAAAAGTATATGATCTGAAACGAGAATATTCAGCCAATACTTTTGAAAGGATTCAACAATGTACAGTAAACAGATTTCCCGCCGTAATTTTATTCACGCAGCCTCATCACTGCTTGTTGCCCCCACAATTATTTCTTCCGGCTGCTGTTCGATAAAAACGGCGCGGCGTCCGCTGCCCTCTGAAAAACTCAATGTGGGATTTATCGGCTACGGTACGATGGCACATGACAACATCGGTAATTTCTTAAACAACGATAATGTCCAGGTTGTAAGTGTGGCTGACCCCGTCAGTGAATGCGGCGGCTACGGTTACCGGGCTGAACGCCAGGGCGGCAGGGAGCCTTGTGTCCGGCGTGTCAACGAGTTTTACGCGGCAAAACTGAGCAAGCCCGAGTGGAAGGGTTGCAGCAGCTATTGTGATTATCGCGATATGCTCGATCAGGAAGATCTGGATGCGGTTGTTA
>JAGYOL010000025.1 GCA_018399555.1 Kiritimatiellia bacterium
AAAACAAGAATTTACGCTAGGGGTCGTAGCTAAATATTTGTACATTTGTGCAAGAATGGCGCACTTATTGTTCAAAAATATCAAAACAAATGTCAAATATCTTAACTACGACCCCGCTTGGTTCCCTGCCTGTCGGCAGACAGGCGGCTACGCTGGGTTAGAAATAGAGTTCGTACTCCTGCGGCGTGGGGGCGTTATAAACATACAGCGCCTCTTCGCGCTTGATTCTGATCCATAGATCGAGCAGAGACTCAGGAAAGGCCGGTGCCAGATATTCACGATCAGAGGCCAGCCCGTTGAGCGTCAGATTGAGGTTGAGCGGGAAGCTCTTGGGTTTATGGGTGGAATCGAACTCCATCTTATAGGGATCCGCACCGCGTTGGATGCCATCCAGACCGGCCAGCACCATAGCCGAGAGCATGTAGTAGATGTTTGCGGTGGCATCGCCGGTGCGAAACTCAATGCGCACATCATCACCTTTTAGATAGCCGGGAATCCGGATGGCGGCGGCGCGTGAAGCTTTGGCGAAGCTGGCGTTGACCGGTGCCTCGAAGCCGGGAACCAGGCGCTTGTAGGAGTTGGTCGAAGGATTCGTCAGTGCAAGCAGGGAGCCGGTCAGAGAGTGTTCGAGTATTCCGCACAGATAGGAGTGGGCCAGCGGAGTAAGATTGAGCTGAGCGTTTCCGGGGAAGAGCGAGCGGCCATCCTTTTCAAGATACTGGTGTACGTGCATACCTGAACCCGCAGTTTTATAAAGCGGTTTGGGCATGAAGGTCACACACAAGCCCTCTTCAGCAGCGGTTTTTTTGATGATCCACTTGGCGAGGGTCACACCGTCGGCGGCTTTCAGCAAAGACATGAAGTCCAGCTCAATCTCAAGCTGCCCGGCGGCCACCTCGTGGTGGTGGTATTTAACCGGTATGCCGATGGCACCCATTGTAGCGACCACCTTGTTGCGGAAGTGGTAAAATCGATCCTGCGGCGGCGGTCTGTGATATCCCTGCTGAATCCCGAATCGCGGCGGCGTGCGATAGTTTTCGCCGATACCCTCAGGACATTGCACACGGTAAAAGCTGTGCCCGTTGCCGATTTCGTAGTTCACCTCCGAGAATAGATAGAATTCAAGCTCCACCAGCATCCGGGCGTCGTCGGCGATTCCGGTTTCCTTGAGATATTCGCCGGTTTTACGGGCCACCGCACGGGGATACTGCATGTAGGATTCGCCGTCGGTTGTGAAAACATCACACAGGCAGTTCAGCGCCATACCGCCATCGGCGGTTTCAATGAAACCGGTTGACAAATCAGGGATTGCAACCATATCAGAGTCCGTCACCTTCGCAAAACCCAGATTGGATGCGTCAAAACCAATACCCTCTTTAATGACCTTGTCCGAAAGATACTCTTTGGGAATTGTAACCAGCCGCAGGTCACCGCGGATGTCAAGCATCAGCAGGTTGAAAATATCGATTGAATCCAGATTGCCGTCAAATTTTTTCAGTTCCATAGCAGTGCTTTCCGGTGCAAGACCATAACTTCAGATTTTCCTTAATTGCTGACATTAGGAAGAAAGAGAGGTGATTGTTCAGCCCCGTCAGCCGTGTAAAATTGCCAGACACAGCATTTTTTGTCAACTGCGAAAATCAAAATAATAAATATATTCGGTAGACACAGCCGGTTGCGATTGTTATTATTGAAAAATAACAATGTGTGGATTGGAGCGAATCATGAAAAGAAATGAACTCAATACAACCGTGACGGCCGGAATGGCACTGGTTGCTTCGACTCTGTGTATGGGAACGGTTTTGGCTGCAGGTGACGGCTCCAACGAGCCTGGCTTTGTGCCGCCACCCAAAAATCGTCAGCCACCTCCGGCACCTCCGCGCACGATATCATCGGCTGAGACCTACGATCCCTGCTGCTGCTGTCCGATTACGCCGCAGGCCCGTACTGAAGCCAAGAAGCCGCCGCAGCCGCCGGTGCTGATCACCAAGCTGAAATCAGAAGATTCGCAATCTTCAGAATAAAACGGCTTTTAACCGTCGCTGTTTCAGAAAAAACACTGTGCGTTTTAAAATAAATGTGACACCGCAGGCAGTGTTGCTGTTTGACAGTGAGGGCGGGCGGCTCTGCCGTCAGGGATGAGTGATATGAATTATTATTTGCGTGCAACGTTCTCTCTTTTATTTGTTTCTCTTGCGTTGCTGGCTCAGGATGATGTTGATTGGAACGCCACGCCCAACGATGTTAACAATCTCCTTAAAAGCATGAAGGAGATGATTGATGTCAACTACAGCGTGCAGGTTGCCACGCTGAGTGAGGTTGATGTTGATCCGGCAAAGAATCCGATTCTCTACCGCAGCGGTCACTACAATTTTCAGTACAACGACGCCCAGCGTAAACGTATCCGCGAGTACTGTCTGGCCGGTGGAATGATAATTTACAACACCGGACTGGGGTCCGCGCCTTTCTACCGCTCCGCTGTTCGGGAGCTCAACAAGATTTTTCCGGAACAGCCAGTGCAGCGACTCTCCTCCGACCATCCGATCTTTCACTCCTACTATGATGTCGACCGTGTGCGCTACTGCCCCGGTGTCAAGGCCGCAGGCTACGTGGGGGATGAGCCCTGGTTCGACGCGGTCGAGATCAACTGCCGTGTGGTGGCGCTTGTATCACGTTGGGGAATGGCGGTCGGGTGGGAGGATAATGTGCTGCCGGAGTACCAGGCCTACGAGCCGGTTTCAGCCAAACGGCTGGGCGTCAACATCTTCTCATATTCATCCGCCATGCGAGCCTGGGCCAAGAGCCAGGCGCATGCCATCAAGTTTGTCGACAAGCCGGAGTCCAGTGCCGACAAGGTGGCGATGGTGCAGGTGATCTACGACGGAGTCTGGAAAACCCGTCACGCTGGACTTTCGGTTATTCTGCAGACCTTCAATCTGAAAACCGACGTTCCGGTTAAATATACGGTCAAGGAGATGCGTCTCTCAGACCCGGCTGTTTTCAATGCACCCCTGCTCTATCTAACCGGCCACGAGTTCTTCACGCTCAACAGAGCTGAGGCGGTTCAACTCAAGAAATATCTTGAGAATGGCGGGTTTATGCTGGCTGAGGCCTGTTGCGGACGCAAGGGGTTCGATCTTGCCTTTCGTAAGATAATGGAGGCTCTTTTCCCCGGTTCGCCGCTCAGGCCTATTCCGCAGGATAATGTGATTTTCACTATGCCCAACGATTTGCAACGGGTGGGGGTTACTCCGGCACTGCAGCAGGCTCTCGGTTCCGCTGTCACCCGTCCGCGGCTGGAGGGCGTTGAGATCAATGGACATATGGCCGTGATCTACAGCCCCTATGCCTTGGCTGGCGGCTGGGAGATGTCGCAAAGTCCCTATGCTCGCGGTTACGATGACGTCAGTTCGCAGCGTCTGGGACAGAATATCCTGATGTATTCTGTGACGCAGTAGAGGGGGAATTACGTAATTGCGCGAATGTGTGAGCTAAATAAAATCGGTTCCCCCGAACCAGTAGATTCCCCCGAAATAACAGGTTTTAAGGAAATAATTATGAGAATATTTTTGTCTGCAGCCTATCTCGTGATTTTGCTTTTATGCTCATCTTCTGCCGCCGCTGCCGGGGTGCCCAACGGCAACGAGTATGCACTCAGTCTGGTGGAAGCACAGAACGTTGCGGATATTAAATCGATTCTTGATGAAGGGGTCGGACGTAAACATTTCTTCCGCTACCTGGAGGTTCTCGATATTAAAAAAGGACAGAATAACGGAGCTCCGGTTATAGGCTTGAAGACACGCGAGCCGAGCTCCGATATGATTGTGAAATTTCTGGTGCAGAAGAGCAATTCACTGGCCATCCTGCAGGAGGAGCCAGCTACGCAGGTCGGTGATGCGTTGGCGGTTCTCGGGGTGATTGAACGCGTTGAACCTCAAAAGAAATCAATTGTGCTCAATCCGGTGATTGTACGCTATAAGGATCGCACGACACCCAAGGCCGGAAAAGAGATGCTCTCCGAATTGGATTCCTCGGCGATTGTCTATTCATTCACCGGCGGACGAAAACCGGTCAATGTCTCCCGCCGTGATCAGGACCTTGTGGTGAATGAAAAAGAGATGATAAAAAAACTCGGCAAGGATGGCTGGGCCGAGTATCTGCTGCGCGAAATCGCCCGACGCGATAAAGAGGAACGCACCAGGCGGGATGTATATAAGAAGAGTGAAGAGTGAAGTGTGAAGAGTTGCTTCTCAGAAGCAATAGGGCACAGCGAAAGTTTTTTGTATGGCGAAAAAACCGAAATTCAAAGCGGAAAACGCTGCGGCTAAAAAGACCAGAGCCCCGGGCGAAGAGGGAATTAAAGCCTTTCTCAATGCCGAACAGCTACACAAGCTGAGCCGTCTGCTGCTGCAGTCACGCTATGTCGTCGAGGGTAACCTCGCCGGTGCGCACCGCAGCCCGCTTAAGGGTGCCAGTTCGGAGTTTGCCGATCACAAGGCCTACGGCGTCGGTGATGACCCCAAGCATATCGACTGGAAGGTCTTCGGGCGGACCGACCGCTACTACATAAAACGTTATGAAGACGAAACCAATTTGCGGGTCTATCTGATTCTTGACCGCAGTAACTCAATGGCCTACGGCAGTGCCGGTGTGCGTAAATACGACTTTGCCTGTCAGCTGGCTGCAGCACTCGGTTATGTCACCGTCAAAGCGCGCGATTCCGTGGGATTGTTTCTCTATTCCGATAAGCTGGATATGCAGATCGAACCGCGCAACTCACTCAATCATCTGCATAATACACTTAAAAGGCTGCAGGATGTCGAGACGGCTTCGACCACAAAAACCGCGGATACTCTGCATCAGATAGCAGAGAGCATCCATAAGCGCGCACTGGTGGTGCTGATCTCCGATCTGCTGGATGATGAGCGCGAAATTATTCAGGCACTTGCGCATTTCCGCAAACATATGCACGATGTCATTGTTCTGCATGTGCTCGATCCGGTGGAGATCGATCTTTCGCTTAAACAGGGATTTGAGTTCGAAGACATGGAGACCGGTGAAAAGTTGACCGTTGATCCACGCGGTATCGCCCGGGAGTACCAGCAGGAGCTGGATAAATTTCTGGAATACTACCGCATATCTTGTGAAGCTATGAAAGTTGATTATCGTCTGGTTAAGAGTGACCAGCCAGTTGATACTTATGTCAGGGCATATCTGGAAGAGCGTAGGAGATTGCGATAACCGATTATGATTTCCTTTCTGAATCCTGTTTTTTTGTGGGCTCTGGCGGCGTTGTCGATTCCGCTGATTCTGCATTTTATTCAATCCAGCCGGACCGAACGGCTGCCTTTCAGCACCGTACGTTTTCTCAAGATTGCCAGCAAACGCTCCTCACGCCGGATCAAGATGGAGAATTTTCTGCTGATGCTGTTGCGCTTTCTGCTGCTGGCACTGCTGGCATTGGCATTCGCAATGCCGATTGTCCGCACAAAAAAATTCGGCAATCTGCTCAGCGGTACGGCCAGAGATGTGGCGATTGTGATAGATGGCTCCTACAGCATGAATTACGAAGTCACGCAACAGGTGGTTTGGAATCAGGCCGTTGAGCTGGCGACGACTATTATCGAGGGTTTGGGCGACAACGACAAATTCTGTGTTTATCTGGCCGGTGATCAGGTCACCGCTGTTTATGAACAGATGACCGATAAAAAAGAGGAGGCGGTCGCCCGTTTGAAAGCGTTAAGCAGACCTCCCTGTTCATCCAGACTTGCTCCGGCGGTTATGGCGGCACTGGATGCCTTTGAACGGGATTCGCGACGTGGTGAGCGGGAGTTGCATGTCATCTCTGATTTTCAGGCTCTGCCTTGGGAGAGTTTCCGTGCGGGCGCAGCAGAATTAGACGGTGCTGCAAGCGGTTCGGCACGCAGCGGCGCACAGGCGATGATGTGGGATCCCGCCGAGGTCAGTGATAACACAACCTGCTTTGTCACCCTGCTGGGTGCTCCCGAACCGGAGAATACCGCTGTAACTGATATCGAACTGAAGCCGCCTCTGATAACCGCCGGCATGCCATGTCAGATTACGGCCAGAGTGCTGCGCTCCGGTCAGGAAGCGGAGACGGCTGTGTCGCTTGTTGTGGATGATGCCGAGGTGGTGCGGCGCTCTGTAACACCGGGAGAGGGCGGCACCGATCAGATTCAATTTGTGCTGCCAGCTTTGAACGGCGGCGTGCATGCGGCTAAAATCGAAACGGCGCAGGACAGCCTGAAAGATGATGATGTCTTTTACTTTCTGATCAGAGTTCGTGAACATCTGCCGGTGCTGTGTGTCGGAGATCAAGGAGGCACCGTTTTTCTTAAAACCGCACTTGATGCCAATGGCGGGAGCGGCGCGGCGATTAACGCCGGTCTGATTACACCGGAAGAGCTTTCAGATGAAAAACTGCGTGGCTGTTCGTGTGTGTTTCTCTGCAATTCGGTCGACCTCTCCGGGCAGCAGATCAAGCTGGTGGAGAAGTTTGTCGCGGCGGGGGGGCTGCTGGTTGTCATGCCGGGTGACCGCAGTGCGGTCGAGGATTATGCGCTCTGGTCAATACTGCCGGCTGAACCGACCGCCGTTGTCGAGTTGCCGGTGGCGCGTCGCAAGCGCCTGCTGACCTGGGATAAACCGCAGCATCCCGTGCTTTGGGAAATTGCCGAAAAGGGGATCAATCCGTCGCTGGTTGTCAAACGCCAGCTCCGCTTCGAAGAGATCGGCGAAAACAGCGAGACCATCATCTCGATCGGAGCCGGTGAACCCTTTCTTGTCGCCCGGGAACACGGACGCGGTGCAGTGCTGCTTTGCGCTGTGGCGGCGGACCGCACCTGGAGCGATTTTCCGCTTTCACCCTACTTCCTGCCGCTGATGCACCAGCTCTGCCAGTATGCCGCCAGCATCGGTGCCGGACATCCTTATCTCTGGGCCGATGCTAGCATCTCGCTCGCCGAACATCTGCCCGAGGCCGGACGGGACTCCGAGATAGTCTCGCCCGAAGGTAAGCCGGTAGTCATCCGCACCTCCGTGGCCGAGAGCGGCGAAGTGCTCACTTATGCCGAGGGTGTGTGGACGCCCGGTCACTATACGCTGCGTAATCCCGGTGACACCGCAGCACAAAATGCGCTGGCGGTCAATATGCCCCGGCGGGAATCGGAGCTTACCGCACTCAAAGCGCAGGATATACCTGAAATTCTGGGGATTGCGGCACTGCATGTGGCTGTCGGACGGGATGATCTGCTGAAAAAGATAGAAGATTTCCGCATCGGACGGTCGCTGGGTGAAACTCTGCTGTGGCTGGCCCTGCTGGTTGCAGTTGCCGAGGTCTTTTATTCCAATTCACTGCTACGGAAAAATCGCAGATTAACCGATAAACTCAAGGTCGCCCCTTCGGGTAGAGTCAAGGAAAAGCAAGTTTGATCATCTATGACCATATAGTTCCGATGCCCGTGATTGTGACGGGGGTTGTAGCCGCTCTGGCAGTCAGCACTGCAGCCTACTGGTTTTTTGTCAAACGCGACTGGCATCTGGCACCGCTGCTGTTGCTGCGAATGCTTTTTCTGCTTCTTCTGGGATGGTGTCTGCTGCTGCCCGGCTCGCGCTCGGTTGAAACTCTGCAGATGAAAAGCCGCTTTATTGTTCTGCTGGATAAATCGCAGAGTATGAACATGATACCGGTCGCGGATGCGACTAACCGCTGGCAGAAGGCGATGACCGTACTGGAAATGCCGTGGGTCGCTGACATGGCAAATAAGTGCGATCTTGATCTGTACGCCTTCGCGAATGAACTGGGCCCCAAGATAACTCTGGATGAGATGCTGAAGCTGGAAGCCGAAGGTGAGTACACTCTGCTGCGGGAGGCACTCAAAAAAACGGATGGACGTTATTCCGGACTGGATGTCAGCGGCTGTCTGCTTCTGAGTGACGGTCTCGACACCCGTGAGGCCTTTAAAGAGTGGGCCCTCGAACAACGCGCTTTCCCGATCTATTCGCTGGCGCTGGAAAAAGGGCTTACCTGGGAAGATGAGCCGGATCTGCGGATTGAAGCGGTCAGCACGCCGCGTCGTGTTACGGTCGGCTGGCAGTCGGAGCTGAAGGTGGTGGTCTCAGGGCAGGGCACCAGAGGCAAGCCCTTCCCCGTAAAGCTCTACCGCGATGAACAGCTGCATCAGCAGCTTGAGAGTCAGATCCCCGAAGGAGGCGGTTCCAGAGAGGTCAGCTTTAAGCTCGATCATCCCGAAGTCGGCATCAACACCTATCGTATTCTGCTTCCGGAACTCCCCGGCGAGAAACCGGTTGATGATAATGAGTCATCAGTGGTCGTGCAGGTCCAGGATGCTAAAAACCGTCTGATGTATGTTGAGGGAGCACCGCGATGGGAGTCCAAATATCTTTCCCGTGTTCTGCGTGAGAGCAAGCAGGTTAATCCGGCAATCTTCCTGCAAGGGCCGCAGGGCAGGTTTGTAACCTTCGGCGTGGCTAAGGATGAAAAACCGGATATGAGCGAAGCGCAGCTTGCGCTCTATAAAATCGTGGTGCTCGGCAATCTGAGCGGCGAGGAGCTGGGTGACGACCGCGCACGTGCGCTGGTTAAATTTGTGGAGTCCGGCGGCAGCCTGGTGCTGCTGGGCGGCAGCAAGGGCTGGTCCGATGAGGGCTTTGGGCAGACTCCGCTCAGAGAGCTGTTGCCCGCCCGCCGCTTTTCCGGCAGGATACGGGAGGGACAGTATCCCGTGACACTGACCGACCAGGGGCGTTCCCATGCCGCTTTCAGCGGAGATGCTGAGTTCTGGCGCAAAGTGCCTGCGGTGCTTTCACTCTTTCACGGTGTCACGCCCACCGCCTCCGCCAGAGTGCTGGTGGAAGCGCAGACCGATACCGGCAGGCAGCCGATGATCCTGTCGCAGAACTTCGGCCAGGGCAAGGTTGTCGCGATATTTTCTGATTCGCTCTGGAAGTGGCAGTTGAGTGCCGATGCACTGACAACCAGACCATATCCCCGCTTTTGGCATCAGCTGCTCTCCTGGCTTTCGCCCAAAGCCGATGAAATCAGCGGACGGCAGTGGGACCTCTTCCTGGATCGCGAAGAGTGCTTCCTCGGAGAGGAAATTGAAATAACCGCCCGCTGGATCGGCGATGGTGAACCGCCCGAGAGCAGTGCTGTCAAGGCTGAAATCACCGCTCCCGATAAGCGCCGGCAACCCTATGCGTTGCAGCGGCAGGCCGGGCAGGCGGTCGAGGGACGCACAGTTGCGGCGTACAGTGTGATGTTCAAGGGTGAAGATCCGGGCATGTATTCTGTTGTCGCACTCTCCGATGACGGCGGCAAAAGAGTGGAGTCGGATGCCGTGTATTTTTCCGTCAAGCCCTACTCACCCGAATCAAGACCGCGTCCGCCGGATGTCGAAACACTCAAGGCCATCGCGCTGAACAGCGGAGGCAGATTCTTCGATGATCCCGATCAACTGAACCGCGCCTTGATCAATCTGCAACCCAGACAGATCGAACAGGAGGTCTCGGAGCATAAAACCTACTGGCAACGCTGGTCGATACTTGCTATGCTTTTAATACTTATCGCTTTGGAGTGGATTGTCAGAAAACTGCGCAATCTGACCTGAATTAAGGATGTTTGTAACTTTTAATCGTAACTAATTAGACAGACGTTTTGCGAGAAGAAAGAGGGAACCGCGAATGGACGCGAATGGAAATTGAACAAAGGAGTTTTTATGCGAAAAAAACATCTGGTTTTAAGCACGCTACTCTGCATAACATCGTTTGCAATAGCACAAAGTGCCGACTGTAATCTATGCTATAATAGCGACTTTTCATCCGAAAAAGGGCATTTTGACGGCTGGAATCTGGATTTTGACTGGACCGGCAACAGCTACTGGCAGGGGAATCATCTGAATGCCTCCTATCTGCCGATCTATCTCGGCAAAAAAAATGTCCTCAAAATGATTGTGCCCAAGGATTATGAGTCGAAGCTCGAAACACCGTTGGTGGCCTATGCGGCCGGAGAACGTTATCGTTGCACCTTCGATATTTATGTGGACAGTGTGAATATGAAGGCCCGCATCAACGGCTATAACTTCAAGCCCGGTATCCGGCCCTATGAAAAACCGCAACTTCAGGATATGCGGCCGACCTTCAGAACCGAACAAATCGATGTTAAAAAAGGTGGCTGGCGTAGAGTAAGTATGGATTTTCCTAATAATACCCAGGTTTCAGCAACGGCTTTCAGACACCTGAAAAAGGTGCGGTATATCTCGATGCTCACCTATGTGCCGGGTGCGACATACGGTGCCGGCAATTTTTATATCGCCAACATGCGCATCACCAAACTGCCGGGCGAGGTGAAGATCAAGAAGTAAGTGGCGAGTGGCGGGTGGTCGCCGTGAGACCGGATGATCTAATTATTGACGATGGAGGTGCGACATGGCACTTGCAGTTTTAGTTGAACAACTGAAAAAGATCGGCAGCCGGCTTAATCGCTGGCTGGCGGAGCTGCGTCTGACGATCGGCCTCTCCGCTGTTCTGCTGCTGCTGTTCGTACTGGCTATGATTGATTTCATGACGCGCTACGGACGCAGCGCGCGGTTTACCGCCTGGGGTGTGCTTGTCGCTCTCTGCACGGCTTTAACATTTATCGTTTTAAAAACACTGGCGCGCCGCCGCTCACCCGAGGCTGTGGCGGTGCGTGTGGAGAGCTGTTTTCCTGAGCTGGATAATCATCTGATCAACTTTCTGCAGTTCTCCAGGGAAGCGGTCAAGGATGCGTTCACTGCAGCTTACGTGCGTATGGATATTCCGCATTGGGATGGGCTGGATTTTTCGCAGATGAAAGATCGCCGCAATCTACGGCGGGCGCAGCTTGCGCTCGGAGTGGCCACTCTGCTATTGCTGGCTCCGCTGCCCTTTATCGGACAGGCCTGGAGTGTGGCCATGCAGCGGATTCTGAATCCCTTTGCCGAACTGGCTCCGGTGAGCCTGACCAGTATCCTGGAGGTCAGACCAGGTGATGCTGTGGTGCTGCAGGGCGGCAATCTGCAACTGGCCTGCACGGTGCAGGGGTACACCGGTCACGAGGTGTTGCTCGATATCCATGCGGCGGACGGAGAAGAAAAGAGCTACCGCCTCGGATCGCTGCGCAGTGCGGAAGAGCAGGTTTTCACCCACGACATGTTCAAACTGACCATGCCCTTCAAATACCGCTTCCGTGCCGGCGATGCCTATGTCGAGGGCTGGCATGCGATAACATTGCGTCCGCCGCTGGCTTTTGACGCACTGCAGCTGACGGTCGAACCGCCGCCTTACATGCGGCTGCCCTCCGGCAGTTATGATGCGCATTCGGAGTCGATCAATATACCCTCCGGCTCAAAGGTCACCGTAAGCAGCTCATGCAACACCGCTCTGCATAGCCTGATACTCTCCGGCCTGGGCTCTCCGATCGAACTGGCTCTTGATGGCGGCGGCAGAGGCGGCATAGCAACCCTGCTTGTAACAAACGGGTTGTCCATGACTCTAAGCGCAGTTGCAGCTTCCGGAGAAAAGGCTGAGACGACGCTGGGCTTTAATCTGATTCCCGACCGCCCGCCTCAGTTGAGTGTCAAAGCACCTCAGCGTCCGGTCGCACTGCCGCCGGGGAGTGCTCCGGTCATCGATTTTACAGTCAGCGATGATTTCGGCTTCAGTGCTGTGACAGTCGAACAGCTTCCAGCTGCGGACGGCGATAAGGCCGAGGCTAAGGTGCTCAAAAGTTATAGCGGCCCCGAAATCGCCAGCAAGCAGGTAAATCTTCTCTGGACCGGTGAAAAACGCCGCCTTTCGGATTCCGGCACTCTGCGGCTGCGGGTTGTGGCACATGATAATCGCGCCGAAGATGCCCACACAACGGTTTCCCCCACCTTGATATATGAACTGGATCAAAGCTCCGCGCTGGCGAAAGAGCAGCGGGAAAGTGCCAAAAAAAACCTGGAGGGATTAAATCGTGTGATCGCCCTGCAGCGTGAGACAATTGTTCAGACCCGTCAATTGCAACAGAGTCTTACGGATTCGACCGCTGAACAGTGGAACACTCTGGCCGGAGAGCAGGAGACTATCCGCAAAATTGTACGGTTGCTCGTTGAAAAGGGTGGTGCGCGTGTCTTCGGCAATCTGGTTGCATCGGTCAAGAAGCTCTATGTCAAAGAGATGTTCGAGGTGATTCCCGCCTTGAAACGGGTGCCGACACTGCATGGGAAAAGTGAACAGGAAGGTCAGGTGCGGCGGGCCGTCGCGATGCAGGAGAAGATATTGCGTCAGTTGACCTTCGCCGGCGAAGCGGCCAAAACCACACAGACCAGTCAAAATAGCGGTGAGCTGGTTGGTATGCTGGACGGAATCATCACCGGCCAGTCGACGATCATCACCACCACTGCACGCTGTGCGACTCAAAAAGTCGAGGTGGCTGAGTCGCTGATCGATGACCAGGATATGCTCAGTTCCGAGATTATCGCCTTTGCACGGGCCTGTCGCTCGCAGGCCTCGGCCAGTCAGGGGGAGGATAAAAGCCAGAGTGCCTTTCTGGAGTCGGTGGCTGCTTACTGTGAGCAGGCCGGAATAAATGATGACATGCTGCTTGCCGCCGAGAGTATGGAGGAAAACACCCTGGATAAAGCACTCGGATATCAGCGCGGCGCACTCACTAAACTTCAGAACGCCCGCCGTAAATTCGAAGAGGTGCAGACACAAGCCGAAAAGGAGACGCGCGAAGAGATGATCGACGCCCTGCAGCTTGCCGGTGCTAAGCTGGATAAATTGAGATCGGTCGAGAAACGGCTACGCGAGGAGATGGATAAAATCGTTGAAAATCCCGATAAAAACACCGAAGATTTCGACATTATCGAAGATCAAGCCGCAGAGATCGAAAAAACCATCGAAGATGCGCTATTGCAGATTCCGCGTGATCTGGAGATTTTCGCGCACCTGAATGTAGGCAACGATATAGTCGAAGATGTCTATTCAATCTTTGAAGAGGTTGAACAGGAGGCCGAAAGCGGGGAGAAAAGCGACGCGGATGAACCCGTCAACGAAAAGGCAGTCATCAAGCGCGAGTATCTCGATGAGGTAATGGAGCGGGCCGATGAGTTGTTTGATACCTATGAAATGTGGCTGGGCGACGATCCCGACAGCACCAAGGTCACTGTGGAGGCCATGGATCAGGAAGAGATGCCCGAGGGGGTCGCGCTAACTCCGCTGCAGACCTCAATGGAGGATATCATCGGCGATCTGCAGGAGATCGATGAGGAACTCGACCAGGAGGCCGATGACGGCGCAATCAACGCCGCGGTTCCCGATGATGCCGCTATCGGTGCCGAGATAACCGAGGGCGATACAACCACCTTCTCGGCCAAAGGTAAGTCCGGTAATGAAACTCCCGACCACAAAGAGCAGGATGGGCGTTCGAATGTCGGACGTCAAGGTATGTCCAGCGGCGAAAGCGCCGCTGGCTCCGGCACCATCAGCGAGGGCGATGACGATATCGAGGCGCGACGGACCCAGGATCCCACCCAGTCGGGACAGGTGACCGCCGAGGGCGAGGCCGATACAAAGGCGACCGGCGGCGGCAAACTCGGCTCCGGCAAGGGGGATGACTGGGGCGATACCGGCGGCACCGACCGGATGGACGCCAGTGAGGCCGGTTCATGGGCACAGGCACTTGAAAATATGTCGCGTAAGACCGAACAGGCATATGCGCAGGCATCACTCAAAGGTTTGCGTACCGATTCGCTTGAGGCGGCCGCGCATCACATTCGCCAGGCGGCGGATGCTGTGGCCCGCAATGCCCCGATTCAGCAGATAGCCGAGCTGCGCCGCAAGGCTCTCGGCATGCTCAAAAAAGCCAAAGTGGAACTGGGTGAGGGCAGTGTGGCAAATCTGGACGGAGAAAGCTTCACCTCTACGCTGAGTGATGTGATCGAGGCCGATAAGGAGGTCTCGCCCGAGAAGTACCGCAGCCTCAACGCTGAGTACTATAAAAAATTGAATGAAGTGATGTAGCTTTAGCTGAAAAGTGATGAAGAAATTGTGGCAGTTGGAGATTAGGGAGCTGAAGGGAATTGGAGAGGCTCACTCTTCTCCCCGCCCGCGATGCCGATGCCGATTTTAAAAGATAAAACTATGCACAAGAACAACAAATTGACAAACAGTAAAATTATGCGGAAAATTTATTTATATCTGATTATCAGCGCGTTTCTAATGAGCAACTCTGCGGCGCAGAGTGCGGACGACAATTGGCAGGTCAAGGATGCGACCGTCCGCTACACAGTGCAGTTGAGCGTCAGGCCGAGCCACGCGAGTGCCGGCTATTTCGTCTCCATTCCCGATGGCGGAGCACTACCGGCTCCGCGTCCTGAGCCGGTGGTTTACGATGCCGCAGGTACGCTGTTGAAAAGCGCGGTGCTCTGGCATTGCAGAGATACGCAGTGCGCTATGATTTTCGAGACTCCGCAGCATGACGGTGATGTGACAATCTACTTCCGCGGAGTGCAGAAGCCAGCTTTCTGGAAACCGGAGAGCGAACTCACACCCAGCGCGATTCTGAGTCAGGTGACCGGCACACGCGAGAAATCAGCTGCCCTCAGACTCGCGAATTTAGGTTCTGTGAGCTCTGATGTCCATATCAGTAACCAGGCCTGGAATGCCGGCAACTGGAAGGGCAACTCAATCCCGCTGGCCCTGTGGGAACGTTATATGGACAATGGCAGCGCCATGTATATGCTGGCTCATATCGAGGTGACTGACCCAGGACGGATATGGATCGGGCCGCTATCGCGCTCCGGCGAAATGGATGTGGCCATAAACGGCAAAATGCTTAAACAGCGGAAAAAGAATGATAAAGTCGGCGGCGTGGGTGCCGAAATCGAGCTCTCAAAGGGTCTGCACCGAGTGGAGCTCTACGGCTATAGCCGTAACAATCGAGTGGTCGGTCCAATGATGTTCGCCTGGCGGACTCCTAAAACTTCGATCGACCAGCTCGGCGGCGAGCGTCCGCCCGATCTGAAATATCCAGGCACCTCAATGGGAGAGAGCTGCTCGATAGATGCTGAAAATGTTGTCAAGTCCGGACACTGCACCATCCTGGATGTTGCTGCGCGTTCCGGACTGGTTGCGGCGTTCGACCTCAAGTGCACCGAACTTTTCGCTTTCCCAAACGAGGCCGATCTGCTTGCCTATCGTATGAAAGCCTGGAAGGGCAGTAATCCCGCTGATGCGGCTTACACCTGGAAGGTTGAACAGAATGGCGATGCCGTGCCGCAGGGCAGCGAGATAAGCTGGCTTTTCAGCAGTGAAAAATACACCCGTGTTACAATGTCGGTGGGGGTGGGGCGCGAAAGTGCCGCCTGCAGTTATGTTTTTCTGCCATATACCGAGGACTCCAGCAGTATCGACAATGAAACAACCCGGCAGGAATTCAAACTGGCCTGTTACCACATGATCAAAGCCTACCTGCCCGGAAAGGATCCGTACGCAAAGTGGGATGATGCGATGTGGAATAATTTTTTCAGGGTGCAGGAGTTGAACAGTGCTAATGCATTGCTGGAGTTTATGATCACCGAAAGCTGGGATCATCTCAAAAAGAAGCTCGCCCCTGAACGCAAGGCACTGGTGCAGGATATTTTTCTCTGCACCCTGGGCTTCCGTAAACCACGGGAGGCGTTGAAATGGTGCGGGACCTTCGGGTCCGATGAATTTTCCACCGCACGTTCGGCACTTTTTAAACTACGTGCAGCTGATATTATGATGTACTATCTCGATGATCCTGAAGGGGCTGACAGAGAGATCGCCCCGCTGCTGCTGAGTAGCGGTGAGGGAAACGAACTGGCTAAAATAAAAAAGGGTGATCTCGAATTTATCACCGGCAACCTCAATGCCGCGATACAACGCTACGGCGATGTGCAAAGTCACTCCAAAACCAGGACGCAGGTTGTTCTGCCAGATCGCCTGCTGCCGGAACCCGCTGAGCCGGTGAAGACCGCGCAGGATAGACTTGGACGCAACCGACGGAGAAACATGCCTAAGACGGAAGAGCAGAATACCTTTGTCCCGCTGGATGCACCCGCCAATGTCGAGAATTGGAAACTCTCCGCCATTCGCGATGTTGCCGCCTCCGAAAATGTTGCCAGGCTGCTGGAACAGGGATTTTACCTCGAAGCCTATCAGGCTTTGCAGATTTGGGAGCGCGCTTTTCCGATGGCTAAAATCAGCGGCGACTACCTGCTGCGCGAGGCCGATCTTTATATGGCCCTCGGTGATTTCAAACGGGCGCGTATTATTCTGAGTGCCTACTGTGAGCAGATTGACGTCTCCAACTTTCTCCCGGAGGCTATGAATAAGGTCAAACGCTGTATGATGGAAATGCACGAACCAGCTGCCGAGATCGAAAAGTATGAGCAGGAGATACTCAAACGAACGGTTTTCGGCGGCGGAACGGAATAATGAGTTATGGAAAAGACAATGATTGATTTGCTGAAAAGAGCATCGTTGTGCGTACTGAGCTCTCTGTGGGCACTGCAGCTGCCAGCTCAGAGTGCGATATCACCAGGTCCCGAAGGGCTGAAAGAACGTGAGCGGCTTTACACCCCCGCCGATCCCGCGGCGGCAGGGGGTGCCAAAGGAGTTATAGTGAACCCTGAACTGCCGATTGAACAGATTCTGGCTATCCCGCCCGATGAACCGCGCTTTGTCTATCGGGGGCTGGTTTACGGGGATGAGCGGCGGAGTTTCAGCTTCGAGAATCTGCCGATGGCCAAATATGACCTGATTGTAATCTATGCCGACCGCTTCTATGAGGGGTTGCGGCTTTCAATCGAAACGGACTCCCTGACCGACAAGGATCGCCGGAGTATCTCCGATATTGTCAATGCCTCAGATCCGTTCTTCAATAAAAAAATCATCCATCGTGTCGCCGGAACCACCGGGCGCGGTAATCCGGCCCGCTGTCTGGTGACGCAGTATCGCGACGGCCCGGGTACAGTTACGGCGGTTTACAAGAAACTTAGCGGCGAGCTGGGACGCAGAACCTTCAAACTGATCTGGCTCAAGGATGTCGGAGTCGGCTGGCAGATTGTACAGAAACGCGACCTCTACCCGGTTACGGTTAGTCGTAAACTGCTTACACCGCAGCACTACTATGCCGAAGAGCTGAATAATATCCGTGTAACAAACCGCATTAAGAATTTGGGTGAAATCAATCTCGGTAAAGCAAAGAAATCCGCCCGTTAAGGGTGATGAAAGGAAGTTTTCAATATGGCAACTCTGTTTGTGACAAAGGGTCAGTTCAAGGGTCAGACCTTTGAACTCGATGGCGAGGAAATAGTGATCGGACGCGATGACGATTGCGCCATCTCCCTGCAGAATGACTCCAAGGTCTCGCGGCATCATGCTAAGATTTACCGCAATGAAGAGGATGTCTGGTGCCTGGCCGATCTCGACAGTGCCAACGGTACCATCCTGAATGAAGTCGAAGTCTCGACTGCACCCCTGCAACAGAGTGATCTTGTTGCGATCGGTGAGACAACCTTTGCTTTCCAAACCGACGATCCCGAAGAGGAGCCCGCCGAATCACCGGCGGCGCAGAGCGGTGCCGATGCTCCGGAACAAAAGATAATGACTACCGATGCAGATCTCAAGCTGGTCAAACAGATGCGGCAGTCCATGGACGCCATCCGCAAAGAGGTCGGCAAGGTGATCATCGGGCAGCAGGAGGTGCTCGATGAAATTCTGATGTGTGTTATCGCCGGAGGACACGCACTGCTGATCGGTCTGCCGGGCCTGGCAAAAACCCTGACCGTCAATACAATCGCTAAAGTGCTTGATATGAAATTCAAACGGATCCAGTTCACACCTGATCTGATGCCTTCCGATATCACCGGCACCGAGGTGCTCGAGACCGATAAAACAACCCAGCAGAAGGAGTTCCGCTTTATGCAGGGTCCGATCTTCTGCAATATGCTGCTGGCCGACGAAATCAACCGGACACCGCCAAAAACTCAGGCCGCCCTGCTCGAGGCGATGCAGGAAAAACAGGTCAGTGTCGGCAAGGAGGTCTATAAACTCGATAAACCCTTCTTTGTGCTGGCTACCCAAAATCCCATTGAACAGGAAGGAACCTACCCGCTGCCAGAGGCGCAGCTTGACCGCTTTATGTTCAATATCTTCGTCGATTACCCGCAGCTTGATGAGGAGATTGAGGTGATAACCCGCACCACCATGGCATCAGATACCGAACCGCAGGTTGTCATAGACAAGCAGGCGGTTATCCACCTGCAGCAGGTGGTACGTAAGATTCCGGTTTCCCGGCATGTGATCAGCTTTGCAGTCCATCTGGTCCGCTCCACACGTCCGTCAGATGAGCTGGCACCGGAGTTCACAAAGAAGTATGTCTCCACCGGTGCCGGACCGCGTGCCGGGCAGTATCTGATCCTGGCTGCCAAAGCGCGCGCTGTTCTTGAGGGGCGTATCCATGTGAGCTGCAATGATGTGCGTAAAGCCGCCTTTCCCGTGCTGCGGCATCGTATCCTTACAAACTTCTCGGCTGATTCCGAGGGTATCAATTCCATCGATATAGTTAAACGTCTGATCGAAGAGATCAAAGAACCGGGTGAGGAAAGTTACGAATAAAGCGGATAGATTTTGTCGGACAGGCCATTACCGCACTGCGGCCCGATGGCTGGTGCCGCTCGGTGCAGCACTGTTCACTCTGAACACAGCGTTCGCTGAAGAAAAAACCGGCGATGTTGCAGAACACCCCCCCCTGCGCGGAGTGGCTGCGCTTACGGTCGAACAGCGACGCGCTTTTCTGCGGGGATTACTTGCGGACTGGAGAACCGATACCGATTTTTCACGCGGCCTTCCGCCTCCTCCGATTCAAAAAAGCTGCCCCGCAAACGCCGTGCGTATACAGCTTGTGAACCCGCAGGATTTGAAGATCAATACGGCGGAGGTCAGACAGGCGGTCGGCAGTCGCAGAAGCCGCCGTAGTTTTTCCACTGAATCGCTTACTCTCGAGGAGCTCAGCTACCTGCTGTGGGCCACCCAGGGCATCTCCAGAATTGACCGAGATGCCGACAACCAAATCGTCGCGCATTATAGAACTGTTCCCTCCGGCGGCGCACGACACCCCTTTGAAACCTATCTGGCCGTCACGCGCGTCACCGGAGTCAAACCCGGCCTGTACCGTTATCTCGCGGTCGAGCATCAGTTGCTTGAGCTCAAACGTGATGCGCATATCAGCACACACTTGAAAGAAACCTGCTACGCCCAGGATTTTGTCGCTGATGCGGCAGTCAATTTTATCTGGTGCGCTGTTCCTTACCGTACCGAATGGAAATATGGAGCTATCGCTCAGAAACTGGTGGCGATCGAGGCGGGACATCTCTGCCAGAATCTCTATCTGGCCGCAGAGTCCGTCCGCATCGGGGTCTGCGCCTCACTGGGCTACAATCAGGCTCTGCTCGACAGATTGCTCGGCGTGGATGGTAAAGATGAGTTCGCCATCTATATGGCTGCAGTCGGTAAACCGGAAAAAGAGGATTGAACAGCCGTGTTGAAAAATACAGAGACAGGCAGTTTATCCTTTGATTTCAACTCTATCGACGAGTTGCACGCCGCGATTGGACAGCTGCACCTCGACCTGAGCCTCGCCGTCAGCCACACCCGGCTGTTTGAGTCTTTTAAAATTGCCGATCTCAAATTGCCGAACCGTCTCTGTGTCCAGCCGCTTGAAGGTAATGACGCCGATATCAACGGTGCCCCGGGAGATTTGACCCTCCGGCGCTATCGCCGTTATGCAGAGGGTGGCTTCGGCACGCTCTGGATCGAAGCGGTCGCGATCGAACCGAAACTCCGCTCTGCTCCGCGCCAGTTGTGTTTAACCCGCGCTAATGCCGCTGCTTTTTCAGCATTTGCGCACACACTGCGCGAATGCGCCCGGGCACGCTGGAACCATGAATTGTGCCTGATCATTCAGCTTGCACATCCAGGTCGCTATTGCGCCTCTGCCAAACCGGCTCAGCCGGTTTTTGCCGATGCTCCACAGGATACAGAGAGAGCAATATCTCCGGCAGCACCCGCCTCCCTGATTTCAGATGATCAGCTGGAGCTTCTTCAACAAAGCTTCATCCAAGCCGCCGGACTCGCTCTGGAACTCGGTTTTGACGGTGTGGATATCAAAGCTTGCTATGATGATCTGCCCGCCGATCTGCTGCGTGCTGTCAACCGTCCGGGACGCTTCGGCGGTTCACTGAACAACCGTAGCCGTCTGCTGCGCGAAGTCATTGCGGGCATAAAGGCGCATCACCCCGATGCTCTGATCGCTTCACGTCTGAATGTCCGCATTGATAATCCCGCGGAAACCATGGAGCTGATCAGATCGCTGCACTCCGCAGGAGCGGTATTGATCAATGCTGTGCCGCAGATCGCCACAGTCGAGGATGCGTCAACTGAATACGCAGCCCTGCGCACTTTGGATCAGAGTGCACGCCTGACAAAACAGCTGCGCGCTGCTCTGCCGGATATCGCCTTTGTGCTCGGCGGTCTGAGCCGCTTTCGACATCTGCTGCCGCCGCTGGCTGCCGGTTTGGTGGAATCGGGTGCGGCGGATTTGATCGGGGTCGGACGGGCCGCACTGGCCTATCCCGATATGGTCGCCGATCTTGTCAACAACGATACTCTGCACCCGGAGTGCTGCTGTCTGAACTGTGATGCCTGCACCCAGCTTTTAAAAGACGGCGGACGTGCCGGGTGCGTTTTAATGGACAACGCGATTTATGCCGCCGAGTATCGCGCCCACCGCTCGATAGCAACCGATTATCTGAAAAGCGAGGCCGAAAGGTGCCGTATGTGCGTTCCGGCACCGTGCCGCCAGGGGTGTCCAGCCGATATCGATGTTTCAGGCTTCATACGGGCTTTTCTGAAAGATGATATCACCGCCGCTTACGAAACTCTGCGGCGTAGTAATGTTCTGCCCGCTATGTGCGCGCAGCTCTGCCCGGTGAATGCGCTGTGCGAGGGTGCCTGTGTGGCAGGAATTCTCGACGGGAAAAGCATCCCGATCCATACAATTCAGTATGTGATCTGCCGGGAGGCCGCGGCAGCCGGCATAATCGGTGTGCGGTTACCGCAGGAGACGAGCGGTTGGAGCGTCGGCGTAGTCGGTGCCGGACCGGCCGGAACAGCCTGCGCCGCTGAGTTGCTTGAACGCGGCCACCGCGTCGTCATTTATGAACGTTCAACACGTATGGGCGGAACGCCTGAGCTTCTGATCAGTCCTTCACGTTTTTCCGGGGCTGCGGCGGAGGTTGAAGCACTCCTCAAACCGGCACTTCTTCAGGGCCGACTGGTTGTTAAATATGGTTGTGAGCTGGGGGACAATCTATCTCTGTCAGAACTGCAGAACAATCATGATGCGCTTTTTCTGGCAACGGGTCTGTGGGGAGAAAAACGGTTAGGAATTCTGCCGGGCGTCATTCCGGGCGTTGATTTCCTGCTGCAGGCAAGAAGCGGCAGGATCAGAACAGTCCCGCACCGGGTTGTTCTGCTGGCCGGCGGCGACAGTGCCATGGATTGCGCCCGTTTCTGTATGGCACTCGGCTGCAGGGAACTGCTGATCGTGTTCGCCGACCCACTGGCGCAGATGCACTGGCATATGCCCGACGCCTGGTTCCGCACGCCCGGTGTGCATTTCTTAACCATGACCCGCCCTCTGGAGTATCTGGCTGACGATGCCGGTGCGCTGTGCGCAATCCAGGTGCGCAACCGTGTGCTCCGACAATCCGCGGCGGAGTGTCAGCCGGAAGAAATTATCGAAACGCAACTGGTTGTCGAAGCTATGGGGCTGCAAATCGAAGATTCAGCCAGACATGCACTTGCCTCGCTGCAGTTCACGGAGACCGGACTGCTGAGCAATGTTGCGGCTGATTCATTTAGTTGCGGTATGCCGGGCGTCTTTGCGGGCGGAGCCTTGATCAACGGCGGCGATTCAGTAGTGCGCTGCGTCGCCGAAGGCAGAGATGCCGCTCTTGAAATCGACAATTATCTGCGGCGTGTCGGAATCAAGCCTGAAAATAAAGCATTGTTGAAAAATTATTCCACCATCAAAAAAAATCCTCCGAAAACCGCTTCTGGAACACCATATGCGTCGATACGTTTTCCGACGTTTTCTTTCAGAGGTTCATACCAAAAATCGTAGTCATAGCGATGATAAATACCGCCGCCGAATGCATCGAAATCTAGGCTGTTGGTGTAGGATTCAGAGCCTTATCTATATCCATATATCCGCAGCTGTTGGAACTAACGGCGGGATACACATAACTAATAATAACGCCGATATCTTTTTTAAGATATTTGGTGACAGGCATTATTTTATGGACAAATGGTTTGGTTTGGTGTATAAGGGGTTTGTTTTTCGGGATAATGGAGGTGAATATGCGACTGAACAGGATTAAGCTGGAGGAGGCGGCGACATATCATGTGATGAGCCGGGTGATTGAGCATCGGTTCATTTTCGGGGATGTCGAAAAGAGTTATCTGCATAACCTGATGCGGAGATTGGAGGAGTTTACCGGCTGCGAAGTAAGGACTTACGCATTCATGAACAACCATTTTCATCTTTTGCTGCATGTGCCGGTGAAGCGGGAGCTCTCCGATGATGAGGTGAAGCGTAGAGCAAAGATTCTTTACGGGAAGAAGAAGTATGCGCTTATGGTGTGCGATTGGGAGAGGTGGATCGAAATGGGACGCGAGAATAAGGTAAAGGCGCAGTTGGATGCCTTGCGCGCCCGTATGTATGATGTGTCGGAGTTCATGAAAACTTTTAAGCAGCGCTTTTCGATCTATTATAACGCGAATCACGATCGGAGAGGGGCGGGCACGCTTTGGCATGACCGCTTCAAAAGCGTTCTAGTGGAGGAGAGCGAGAGTGCGCAGGTGACAGTGGCGGCTTATATCGACCTTAATCCGGTGCGGGCGGGGGCGGTGGAGGACCCGAAAGAGTATCGCTGGTCGGGCTACGGCGAGGCGGTCGGACGGGGAGGACGCGCGCTGGATGGAATCTGCAAGTTATTTTGTGGCATGGATTTGAATAAGGGCAAGGTGCTGGCGCAATATCGCAAAACGCTGTACTGTGAGGGGGTTAGCAAGCTCAATCAGTTGACGGGTGCGGTGTCGAAGCCGGGCTTTGCGCGGGCGGTAACGGATAAGGTGCTGGATGAGGGTGGGGAGCTCTCGGTCGCACGGCTTCTGCGCTGCCGAGCACGCTATCTGACCGACGGTGTGATCATTGGCGGCAAAGATTATGTCGACAGAATGCTCAACGAGCACGGTCAGTTCAGCGCGTTAAGGAAAAAGCGCGGGGCGCGGCGGATGCAGAGCGGATCATCATGTGAGTGGTGCGGACTCTGCATGGCGGGAGAGCTGCGCTCAAGCCGTCTGTGAGAAATTGCTGCTTTTATGCTTCGCTTGCAGCTCCGCAGTAAACAGGAGAATCAACTCTACGGTACAGGTTGCTACAGTTCAATGCCGGTGCGAAGCACTATAATGTTGGCTCTCATAATTAATTGGTGACAGTCATGAATAGCACTTTGACACCTTTTGCGCACACGTCTTGACCCATTCGCCGACCTGCGCGAAATCCTCTGTGCACTCAGGTTGGTCCGCATCAGGTCAGTGTCCACGGATCGCGCTGAGTGCGCCCGAGCATGGCGGATGCTGCGGCATGGTGTCCGATCCAGTCCATCATCTGCCCGCCTCCCCAGTCGAGAACCCAGCGCCAGTCCCAGTCGTAAACGCCCATAAACTTGCAGTAGGGGGCCGGACCCAGCCACATGTCCCAGTCGAGTTCCGTCGGAATCGGAGTGTTCGGCGGATAGCTCTTGCCGCGTCCGCCTGCGGGAAGCCCCACTTCGACCCGCGCGATCTTGCCGATGCGTCCGTTGCCCCCCAGTTCTTGCCGTCGCTGCTGACATAGACCTCATAGCCGTTGGGGGTGTCGCGTGCCGATCCGGATGAGTCGAGCACGATTTTGGAGAGATAGGTGCTCTGGCCCAGATCCAGCGCAAACCACATGCCATTTCGGGATACGCCCGAAGTCCAGCGCGAATTCGGATCGCGGTCAAAGGCCCTGGCAGCTTCTCCGGCACAATCTCTTTCAGCGCGGCAATATCCTCCGGCGGAACCGGTTTCAAATCCTGCGCTGCGGAGGGCAGCACCGCTGTCATTGCTAGGCACAATAAAAAAAGCTGTATTCACTAGGTAAAGATGATTTATTTCATGACGAGCCGCATAGCGACTCGCCTCCTGCTCCGCACAAATCAACAAGTATGGCGGGTTCAGACATTTACAGTTCACCCATTTGACCGG
>JAGYOL010000250.1 GCA_018399555.1 Kiritimatiellia bacterium
GCGTAGCACGCAGACAGGCGGCTACGCTGCGCTACGCACTTAGTGGTCAGACGGAAACATGAGCTTGATGTTAACTTGTTTCGTCTTCTATTTGGTTTGTTTGTTAGGAGTTTAATAATGAAAGTTATAATCGGAATTTTAAGTGGCGTTCTGCTCATCTGTTATACAGCTCTTTTGCCCACCTCTGCCCAAGCCGAGGGAAAATACAATGTTCTTTTCATTATCTCGGATGATCTGACATATACCGCACTGTCGTGCTACGGCAACGAGGTCTGCAAAACACCGAATATCGACCGCATCGCAGCCCATGGCGTACGCTTCACCCGTGCCTTCTGCCAGGGGACCTACTGCGGTCCCTCGCGTGCGGCTTTCATGTCGGGCTATTACCCGCACGCGACCGGTGTATTGGGTTACACCAGTCCGCGCCCCAACATCGGTCCGGACAAAGTTACCTGGCCGCAGCTCTTTAAAAACAACGATTACTATACCGCACGTGTCGGCAAAGTGTACCACATGGGTGTTCCCGGCGGCATTGAGCAGGGCACCGACGGTTCAGATGACCCGCTCTCTTGGAGCGAAAAATACAACTGCCAGGGACCAGAATGGAAAGCCCCCGGCGAAGGAGAAACTTTGGAAGGCAACCCGGACGGCAAACGCCCTGTTGTCGGCGGCAATACCTTTGTCGTGGTTGAAGCCGACGGCGATGAAATGGTGCATGCTGACGGCATCGCGGCGGCGAAAGCGGTGGAGCTGATTAAAAGCCACAAAGACAAACGCTTCTGGCTGGGCGTTGGTTTTGTACGTCCGCATGTTCCCTTTGTTGCACCTAAAAAATATTTCGAGCCATTCAAACCATACGACAAAATGGTGCTGCCCGAAAAAATCCCCGACGACTGGGACGACATCCCTAAGGCAGGCATCAACTACAAAACCAGTGAAAACATGAAGATGGATATCCGCCGCCAGAAGAAGGCCATGGGCGGCTACTACGGTGCCGTGGCCTTCTTGGATGCCATGGTCGGACGGGTTCTTGATACTCTTGAGAGTGAAGGACTGGCCGATTCCACGATTGTAATTTTCACCAGCGATCACGGCTATCATCTGGGCGAACACGACTTCTGGGCCAAGGTCAGTCTGCGCGATGAATCCTCCGGCGTGCCGCTGATCATCAAAGTTCCCGGAATGAAACCGGCGGTCTGCGATTCACTGGTTGAACTGCAGGATCTCTATCCAACCATATCACGCCTCTGCGGACTGACTCCACCCCCCGGCATTCAAGGCAGGGACATCCGTGCGCTGCTGACCAACCCCCGGCAGGAGGTGCGCGATGCCGTCTTCAGTGTTGCTCCGATGCGCCAGGGATTTCTGCTGCGCACGCATGAATTCTCATATATCCAATATGCCGAGGACGCCTCCAGAGGAATTGAGCTGTTCGATGTAAAGAAAGACCCGAAGCAGTTCACCAATCTGGCACAGAATCCCGAGTACGCCAACGTCGTAAAACGTTTCCAAAAACAACTGGCACTCAAACTCGAAACGATCCGCAATAACGATCTGCCGCCGCGCCAGAAAAAAGCCGCAAAAAAATCGGTACCGTAACAGTATTCGCCTTCGATGAGAATCAGGGTTTAAGTGAACACACTGCCCCCTATGATGCTATGGTTCAGGTTCTGGATGGTGAGGTGGAGATAACCATCTCCGGCGAGCCGCAGACTGTTAAAGCTGGCGAACTGATTATTATGCCGGCGGGCGAGCCGCATTCACTCAAGGCACTCTGTCGCTTTAAAATGTTGCTGACCATGATCCGTGCCTGAACTGAAGGAGCGACGCCCGGAATGGCTGGTCGGCAATTATATCGAAAAACAAAAATCCATGCGCTTGCTGGACTGGGCTGAGTATTGTAACGCCGCCAGCCTTGGAGAAGAACCCACAGATGGCAAAGCCGTCCCACGGATGAAGAGAAAGAAAGCACGAATGTGGAGGGGAAGTTTCTCACAGAAGCGCGGTGGCAATGCAGTACTCGCTGGTTGAAGAGAGAGTGACAGTTGGCAGTAACAGTCGGCAGGGAGGAGTTGCCGTAACCTTCTTCCCCATGCCCTATGCGATGACGGCTGTGCTGCGATCAGATAAACACAAAAAGAGCAGCGCAGTAGAGCCGCCTGTCTGCGTGCTACGCACAGGCAGACAACCAATTTTTTGACAGGATAACATGATTAACATGATTAACATGATTAAGAATAATTCT
>JAGYOL010000251.1 GCA_018399555.1 Kiritimatiellia bacterium
CTTGGTTCCGGCTACGCTGGGTTAGCCATTTATATTACTATTTTCAATCCTTGTGTTTTATGAACGGTTTTAAATTTAAAAATAAAATGACTGCACGGAGTGCTACCTTTTCCCGCTTTGCGGGATTCGAAGTTCGAGCTTTTGGGTTTGTCTTCGTTATGCTCTATGCATTGTCCGTTTCCGCCGACACCGTCCAGCTTTGGAGCGGCGGCAGCACTGTTCCGGTTGCTGCCGAGCTGGAAGCTGCCGCCGGGATGGAGTTTCATGTGATCAAGGAGTATGAACCGGAGGTGGATGGCTACTCCTTTCTGCATGGTGTTGCCTTGTGCTGGCATGAGGGACGTCTTTACAGCTCCTTCGGGCACAACAGGGGTGCTGAAAATACCGGAACCGAAGAGGCACGTGGCCGCTACAGTGATGATGGCGGAAAAACCTGGAGCGACGTGTTTACCATTGATGCGGGCACAGGGGATCTGGCTGTCAGCCACGGCGTTTTTCTCTCTAGAAATGGTACGCTCTGGTCCTTCAACGGCGCGTTTACAAACGACTTTCGGCAGACCCACACGCGGGCTTTCATTCTGGATGAAGCAACCGGAGAGTGGCAATCTCAGGGTGTTGTCGTTGCCGATGGTTTCTGGCCTATGCAGAAACCGCTCAGAATGAACGACGGTAACTGGATTATGAGTGGTATGCGTGCCGACAAAGGACTTCCGGTTACAGGCGACCTGCCGGCGGTCGCAATCAGTCATGGCGATGACCTGACCCAATGGGACTTGATTGTTATTCCCTGTGATCCATCGGTCTCCGTATCCTCCGTTTGGGGAGAGTCGACCGTGATCGTAGAGGGATCAAATGTATGCAATGTCTCCCGTTGGGGTGGCAGCGCCTATGCCTTGGCGTCATTCAGTTCGGATTACGGGCGCACCTGGACACCTGCCCGCGCATCCAACATGCCAATGACAACCAGCAAACCCTACACCGGTATGCTCTCCACCGGTCAGCGTTATCTGATCTGCACCACCACAGCGGACAGCGGACGCAGCCGCTATCCGCTGACCATCGCCGTCAGCGAGCCGGGTGAGGCCACTTTTAGTCGGGTATTTCTTATCCGTCATGCCCTCTTTCCTGAGGGAACAGGGGAATCTGCTGCCACTGCGGCTCTCTCATATCCTTATGCGGTTGAAAAGGATGGCTGGCTCTATGTAGGCTACTCCAACAACGGTCCGCGCAACGGTAATGTCAACAGCGCGGAAATGGCGATCATCCCGGTGGCATCGCTGGATGCGAATATCAAAACGGCCTCCTTTATAGCTGTTGATGACACCTTTATTTATAATGGCGATGAAACATGGAAGAATGCCAACTGGGGGATTTATCCTCTTCTGGTTATCGGATTGAATGCCAGCAACTTGACCTATCGCACGCTGCTCCGGTTTGATCCCGCTGCGCTGGATATGGGAGCATCTGCCATAAGAGGAGCCACCTTGACACTGACACAGGTTGACAATTCCAAGATTGTTCCGTCTAATGGTGATTTTAACGTTAATCTTTTTCTGATTGATGAAACCGATGTGCCCTGGGTGCAGGGGACAAAGTATGCAACTGCTGCCGATTCTGGTGAACCCTGCTGGAACTGGCGGGAGTTCTCTGCAAGTGCATGGACAGGAGGTGCCGGAATCGGAAACAGTACGAATTCTTTCTCTGTTGCCTCTTTGATCGACAGCATCGCTGTGGATGTCAGTGAAATCGCTGTTGGTGATAAATTGACCTTTTGCCTTGATAGTCCAGAGGCCGTTACCGCACTTGAGCAATGGGCCAGGGCTGAAACAAATGCCGGTTTTCTGCTGGCGACCGATGAGTTGTCTCCCGGAAAAAATGCCTTGCTCGTGGCATCTGCTGAAAATGCCAATGAATTTTATCGTCCAGTATTGCGTATAATAACTGCGTCCAAACCTTTCACCGGCACGCGGTTTTTTGTGAAGTAATTTTTGGATTGTTGAAGGCTCTGGAGTGCGATGACCCTGCCATGCCACGGCGTAGCCGGGTCACCGCTTAGAAATGTGCACCCCTGTCGCACATAAAGGACGACCCGTCTTCGTTCCGCAAGCGGAACTATGCCTTGGCACAGCCGGGGCGGCCTTGTCAGAGCGGCAACGGGGTTGCCGCACTCCCGAGCGCTACGGACGACCCAAAGAAACACTTATTATGGCTAACCCAGCGTAG
>JAGYOL010000252.1 GCA_018399555.1 Kiritimatiellia bacterium
ACCAGGTCTCCTTGCGCCGCCCTCTCTACGCGGATGGTGGCAGTTGACAATAATACAGTAAAAATTATGGATAGAGTTCTTGAAAAGGTCAAATCACCGGCGGATGTGAAAAAACTCGCTTTCGCTGAACTGCCCGAGCTGGCTGCAGAACTGCGCGAGCGCATCATCACGGTGGTGAGCCGCAATGGCGGCCATCTTGCATCAAATCTCGGAGCAGTTGAACTGACAATCGCGCTGATGAGAATATTCAATCCGCCGCACGACAGAATCATCTGGGATGTCGGCCATCAGAGTTATGCCTGGAAACTGCTGAGCGGCAGAGCCGACCGCTTCGATACACTGCGCTGCTACAAAGGAATCTCTGGTTTCACAAAGCCTGCTGAGAGCGAGTGCGACGCTTTTATCGCCGGCCATGCAGGCACATCACTCTCAGTGGCACTCGGTTTCGCAGTCGGACGCGACCGCCTCCGGGAATCGGAAGCGGTTGTTGCGGTTATCGGCGACGCCGCGATGGCCAACGGCATCGCGTTGGAGGCACTGAACAATATCGCGGACACCGGCAGTAAGCTGATTGTGATCCTCAATGATAACGAGATGTCAATCTCCGAGAATGTCGGTGCTCTCTCGCGCAGCCTCGGATCTCTGCTGACCGATGTCCGTTATAACCGCCTCAAGGCCGCGGCGGAACAGGCCGGTCACAGGTTGCGCATGACTTTTATGCGTCGCGTCTATCACCGTATGGAACAGGCGGTGAAAAGCATCTGGCTGAAAAACGCCTTTTTTGAGGAGTTCGGACTGCGCTATATCGGGCCTATCGACGGCCATGACCTGCGGGCGTTGGAGAGTGCCATGCTCTCAGCCAATGAGTATAAAGGGCCGGTGTTGGTGCATGTTGCCACTCAGAAGGGACACGGATTCAAACCAGCTGAAAACGAGCCTTCCGGCTGGCATGGAGTCGCCCCGTTTGATCCCGACCAGGTCTTGAGGTGTGACGGCGGTAAGTTGTTAGAAAAACCGGGGTACTCAAAGGTTTTCGGTGAGATTCTGACTGCCCTGGCCGAAGAAAATTCCTCGATTGTGGCGATTACCGCAGCCATGTGTGGCGGCACCGGTCTGCAGCAGTTCAGCATAAAGTTTCCTAAGCGTTTCTTTGATGTCGGTATCTGCGAGGAACATGCGGTTGTCTTTGCCGCCGGACTGGCCGCCCGCGGTTTCCGTCCGGTCTTCGCCGTCTATTCAACCTTTCTGCAACGCGCCGTTGACTGTGTGATTCACGATGTGGCACTGCAGAATCTGCCGGTGCTGCTTTGTATCGATCGGGCTGGGATTGTGGGTAGTGACGGGCCGACCCATCACGGAGTATTTGATATCCCGTTGCTGCGTTGTGTTCCAAATCTGGTGATTATGCAGCCCGCCGATTATTCGGAACTGAAAGCTATGATGCAGACCGCTTTAAAGTACGATGCCCCGGTGGCAATCCGCTATCCGCGCGGGGCGGGACCTGCGAAGGAGTGGCGGCACCCAGTGCCTGATATCGAAGTAGGGCGGGCTGCGGTGATCCGTTCTCCGGATTCCGGGAGTTCGGCGGTCACCTGGATATGGGCTGTCGGCGACATGCTGCCGCTGGCCGAAGAGGTGGCGCAGCGGCTGAATTCTGATGGCATCTCCGCTGGCGTTGTAAACGTCCGTTTTATCAAACCGCTCGATGGTAATCTGCTCAGTGAACAGGCGGCTGGGGGAGTGTCGCGTTTTGTCACGATCGAAAACGGCGCCCTGGCTGGCGGCTTCGGCTCGGCAGTGCGTGAGAAACTACATGAGTTGCATATTTATACTCCGGTAATTTCCTTCGGCTGGAATGACACTTTTGTTGAGCAGGGTGATGTGAGCGAACTGCTCGCCGCTGCCGGCCTGACGCCTGAGAATATTTTTGAAAAGCTGAAGGGATATCCCGCTCAATGATGCGACTGATTTTAGACCGTTCCGGACAGAATTCCGGTTTTGCACTGGCGCGTGAAAGCAAGATTCTCTGCGAAAGAAGCTGGGAGGGCGGCTGCCGCGGCACACCCGGGTGGTTCGCCGAAATGACAGCGGATATCGAAGCTCTCGGGGTGCGCAGTGCTGAGATAGATCAGTTTGTCTGCGTTCTGGGTCCGGGCTCCTTCACCGGTATCCGCTCCGCTATGGCGGCGTTGGAGG